>NZ_JBHWGD010000088.1:1855-6322 GCF_042733235.1 Kitasatospora sp. NPDC059722 | reverse complement strand
GGGCCCCGCGCCCCCCCCCGCGCGCCCGGGTGGGGCCCCGGCCCCGGCGGGGGGGGGGGGGGGGGGGCGCCGGGGGGGGGGCCCCCCCCCCCCCACTCCTGGTTGAGGCGTTCGATCATCTCGGCCTGGGCGATGAGCACCCGGCACTGCTGCTCGGTCCTGGTCTCGGTCATGATCTCGGCGAGCGCGTCGAGCTGGCGGATCAGGACGGCCGGCATGCCGGGGGCGGCCTGGCGGATCTTCTCGAAGCTCCGCTGCACGAGCCGCTCGTAGCTGACGGGGACGGTCATCACCCGGATGTAGCCGTCCTCGTCCCGGTGGACGGGGTTCGGGCTCCAGTGGGCGGCGATCCGGCACAGGCCCTCGCCGAGCCAGTCGATGCAGGTCAGGGCCGTGAAGGTGTCGTTGACGGCGGTGGACAGCGCCCGGATGGCGATCTCCACGAGCTGGTCGACGGCGAAGGCGATGTCCTGGGCGAGGGTGCGGGTCGAGCCGGTGATGTGGGCGCGGGCGAAGCTGCGGGCCACCTCGGGCGCCGCCTCGGCGGGCCAGACGGTGGCGAGCTGGTGCCCCTGCACGAGGAAGTGCCCGGGCCGGTGGTCCAGCCGGATGACGGCGTCCAGCCCGGCCGCCATCCGCACGAGCGTGCGGTGCCGGACGAACTGGAGGTACCCGCTGGCGGGCGCCGGGACGGCGGCCCCCGAGGTGTCCAGCCGGACGTTCAGCTCCTCGACCGTCGGCCCCTTCGCCGCGACCCCCGCCGCCGGCCCCGGCCCGCCCGCACTCGCCTCGATGGCCTCGGACAGCTCCGTCGCGATGCTGGCGATCACCCGGGGCAGCTGGATCGACGTGGCGATGTGGTGGATGAAGAAGATCAGCACGGCGAGGTCCGCCATGACGAGCACCATGCACACGGTGATCGACAGGTGCGGCACGAAGTCCCCGTGCGTCCCGGGCCCGATGACGACGAGCGCAAGGATCGCGTACACGAACGTCCCGACGAAGGTCCCGAGGGTGAGCTGCGTGGTCCGGTCCCGGATGAAGGTGCGCAGCATGCGCGGCCCGAACTGGGTGGAGGCCAGCGTCAGCGTCACGATCATGATGGAGAACACCACGCCGACGACGGTGATCAGGGCGGCCGCGATGGCCGCGAGGATCTGCCGCGCCGCGTCCGCGGTCCCGCTGATCACCCAGGTGGGAAGCCCCAGGTCCCCCCGGTAGGCGGCCTTGTCCAGCGCGAGCGTGACCACGAACAGCACCCCGGCGAGGCCGACCTCCAGGATCGGCACGACCCACAGGTTCGTCCGCAGGGCCTCCCGCCGCCACTGCGCCTCCAGGTGGACGCCGCGGATCACCTCGCCCACCTCCCGACACCCGGCCCAGCGGAACATTTCCACCCTAAAGTGAACGGACCGGGAGCACAGCGCCGAGGCCGCCCCGGAGCTCACGCCCCGGGCGGCCCGACCCGACCGTCCGCGTCAGCGGTACCAGGTCCGGATCGCGGCGGCGATCTCGCGGATGTCGGCCTGCCCGTCCCGGATGCGGGCGGCGAGTTCGGCCGCGGACTTCGGTTCCACGGTGACGATCACGCCGGAGGCGCTCAGGTAGGCGGCGGCGACTACTGCCGAGAAGTGCTCGTTGGCGAACTCCAGCGGCGGGACCCGGATGAGCTGGTGCATGAGCGCGGCCGCGCGCTGGTGCGCGCCCGCGTAGACCGGCACCTCCATGACCTCGTCGACGTGGCGAGCCACAGCGGCGGCGAGGGTCCCGTAGTCGGTGACGTCCGGATCCGCCGGGAGGAAATGGTGGGCGATGTCCAACAGCCACGCCCGGTCGATGCGCAGGATCACGCCGCGTCCGCCGTCCCGGGTCGGCGCGCAACGCTCTCGGGGTAGGGGCCGAACTCGGCCTCGAAGGCCGGCGCCCAGGCCTGGGAGAAGTGCGCGGCGGCGGTCAGGAAGCGCTCGCGCCGCTCGTCGGCCTCCTCCGCCAGAACCTTGCGGGCGTAGTCCGGCAGGCTCATCCCCGCCGCTTCCGCCCGCCGTTCGAGCGCTTCGTGGACCTGGTCGTCCAGCCGGACGTTCAGCTGTTTCATGCCGGACAGCGTAGCGATCCGCACAAGGCGCTACAAGCGGCGCGCCCGCCACGCCACGCGCCGGACGGCTCCCCTCCCGGCGCGAACCGGGAGGGGGCCGTCGTCAGACAATGACAGCTGTCACTCGGGCAGTTGGCGCTTCAGGAGGAAGTTCCAGCGGTCGCCGGTGTAGGGGTTCACGGGGGCGACCACCTCCCAGCCCTCCTTGCCGAGCTTCTCCAGGTCGCCGACGGTCTTGCCGCCGGGCTGGGCGAGGGCCCAGCGGTACTCCCAGTGCGGGGTGGCCACCTGCGGCTTGGCCGTGGCCGCCGGGGTGGTGTCGGCGGTGGCCGCCACGGTGCCGGCCGCGGCGAGCAGCACGGTGGCCGCGGCGCCGATGGCGGCCCGGCCGAGGTAACGGCGGGGGGATCGAGCAGGGGCTTCGTTCATGGGGTTCACGGGCTCCTAGGTGATGGTGATCGAGAAGGCGACCTGCGCCTTGGTGCCCGCGCTCGCGGTGACCAGGTCCGGCCCGGCGTGGCCCGCGGCGGTCAGCTGGGGAGCGGTGGCGTAGCCGTCCTGGTCGGTCGTGACGGCGGCGTCGTCCTTGCCGTCGGGGAACTTGAGGCCCGGGCCGGGGGTGGAGAACGCGATGGTCGCGCCCTTGACCGGCTTGCGGTCCTTGTCGACGGCCCTGACCTTGAGGCGCACCGGCACCTGCTGGCCGCTCTTCACCTTCTGGTCGTCGCCGTCGACGGCCCACAGGCGTTCCACCTTGGCGGTGGTGGCGTCCACGCCGCCGGCACGGACGCTGGGGGCGGATGGGGCGGCGGGCGCGGACTGGGCGGCCTGGCCGGCGGTGGCAGTCAGGACGACCCCGAGCACGGCGGTGGCCACGGCCGCCGCCGTGCGCTTGAGGGGCAGGCTCACGAGCGTTCCTCCTTTGAGGAGTCGGACGGGTCCGGGGTCAGCACGGCTTGAACGACTTCAGCGCGTCGTTGGGCTTGATGTGGTCTTCCTTGCCGAGGGACGCGAACTCGTGCGAGGCGCCCGTGAATCCGGCTCCCTCGTACCAGCAGTAGTGCACCGGGGAGTTGTTGACCCAGGACGAGACGCCGGCGCCCCCGGTGAAGGACCCGCCGTTGGTGAACTTGATCCGCTCGATGTTCTCGACCTGGCTGCCGGGCAGGACGGCGATCGCGCCCCACGTGTAGTCGAAGCCGCCGTAGATGCACAGCCACCCCGCCGGACACGGCGTCGCCTTGCTCTCCTTCATCTCCGGGTTCAGCAGGTGCACACCGGGCGGGTTGGCGGTCTGCGGCCCGTCCGCGGCGGCGGCCGTGCCGCAGGTGAGGGCAGCGGCACCGGCCAGGGCGAGGGCGGCCCTGGCCAGGCGGGCGCCCCGGCGGTTGACGGTCATGACGGTCATCTGGCTGGTCCTCACTTCGAGTCGGGCAGGGTCTCGGTCCACACGGCCTTGCCCTTGAGCGGAGCCTCCTCCGTGACCGGCCCGACGCGCTGGTAACGCTGGGACTTCTTGTCGCAGTCGAGGATCCGCTCGTAGTAGCCGGTGACCTGCACGGTCTCGATGCCGACGTACCGGGTGTAGCCGACGCCGGGGCCGGCGACCAGCCGGATCTCGGTCTCCTTCTCCACCGAGTTGGTCTCGGCGAAGGCGAAGCCGTAGGAGGCGGAGAACTTGCTCTGCACGCTGGCCGAGAAGATCCCGAAGCTGGCGCTGGCCTCGGTGCTGATCTCGTAGCCGAGGTCGACCTTGTGGGAGAACTTCTTGGTCACCGACTCCTTGGTCTTGACCGTCTCGTCCAGCGGCTCGGGGCCCTTGCGGTTGTCGAGCGTGAACTTGTCGGCGATGTCGCGCTTGAACACCGGGTCGCCGACCGGCTCGAAGTGCCACTTGCCGTCGCACTCGACGGTGGGCTGCTGCGCAACCGCCGCCTGGGGCACCGCGAGCAGCGGGACGGAGGTGGCGAGCAGCGCGGCGGCGAGGGCGGCCGCGCGGGAGCGGTTCAGGAGTTCCACGGCGTCCCCAGGAGCTTCATGTCGGTGGCCTTGTCGGTGCCGTCGGCGGTCCACCAGACCTGGGCGTTGGAGCCCTTCTGGATGTCGAAGTCGGCGTGGACGCTCTCCTTCGACTTGACCTGCCGCCACTCGATGTCGTTCATGCCCTTCATCGACGCGGCGCACTTCTTGAGGTCGGCCGAAGTACCCTTTCCGCCGTCGCAGTTGTAGACGACGAGCGACAGATCGCGGTACGCGCGGCCGGTGTTGGTGAAGGTCAGCCCGCGCCCCCCCGGCGGGAGGCCACACCGTTGCCGGGGTCCCCGGTTCAGCGTATCAGCAACCCCCGCCCCCGGGCCAGGCCGGTCGGGGGT
>NZ_JBHWGD010000088.1:1302-1845 GCF_042733235.1 Kitasatospora sp. NPDC059722 | reverse complement strand
GGTCGGGCACCACGTGACGGTGCCGCCGGTGATCTGCATGTCAGACCCCGCCGCACCGGTGCAGGCCGGTTCGGCGGTCGGGGTCTGGGCGCCGACCGCCGGGGCGCCGGCCGAGATGGCGAAGACGGCTGCGGCTCCGGCCGCCGCGGCGATGATGCGGCCGCGGCGGGCGGGCGCGGGTGGTGAGTGGAACACGGTCCTCCCAAGTCACAAGTGATCCCCGGGACTTGACTCCCGGGGTCGAGCACCGTGCCTAAGTGGGAGGAACTGCTCGAAGTAACGGATGATCACCCTCCCGGTGATCATCGGACGAACCGATGTTCCCGTCGATCTTGGCCGACCTGCCGGTTTGTGATCTTCATCGAATGCGCGTCCGAGACCTTGGAGTCGTCTCCGTCGGACCACTCACCCCCCGACCTCCGCCAGCCGCCGCCGGAGGTAGCGCCGCGCGGGCGGGGGCGCCCGGCCGCGCCGGGCCGGGCGGGGCCGGGGGCGGTATTAAAAAAACGCCCCCCCCCAACACACAGGTAAAGAGTGTGAGGG
>NZ_JBHWGD010000088.1:0-1292 GCF_042733235.1 Kitasatospora sp. NPDC059722 | reverse complement strand
GCGTCGGGGCCCCGCGGCGCGCGCGGCGCCCGTCCGCCGCCCCGCCCGGCGGACGCCCCCCGCGGCCCCGGCCGGGCGGCCCAGCCGGCGCAGGAGGTCGGCCCGCGTCGCCGGCAGCAGGTGGTAGCCGGCCAGCCGGGGGTCCTCGGCCAGCCGCCCCACCAGGTCGAGGCCGACCGCCGGGCCCTCGGCCATCGCCCGCGCCACGGCCTGGTTCAGCGCGACCACCGGCGAGGACGTGAGCTCCGCGAGCAGCCCGTACAGCCGCGCGATCAGCGCCCAGTCGGCGTCCGCGGCCGTGGGGGCGGTCGCGTGGCAGGCGGCGACCGCCGCCTGGAGCTGGTAGAAGCCCGGCCGGGCGGCCCGGCGCGCGGCCGTGTCGAGGACGGCGCAGCCCTCCGCCACCGACGCGGCGTCCCACCGGCGGCGGTCCTGTTCCTCCAGCGGCACGAGCTCGCCGGCCGCGTTGACCCGGCCCGCGCGGCGGGCGTCGTGCAGCAGCATGAGCGCGAGCAGGGCGAGGGTCTCCGGCTCGTCGGGCATGAGTGCGGACAGCAGGCGGGCCAGCCGGATCGCCTCGGCGCAGAGGCCGGTGCGGATCAGTTCGGCGCCCTCGGTCGCGCTGTAGCCCTCGTTGAACAGCAGGTACAGGACGGCGAGGACGCCGGCGGTGCGCTCGGGCAGGAGGGGGCCGGGCGGCACCCGGTACGGGATGCCGGCGTCGCGGATCTTGGCCTTGGCGCGGACGAGCCGTTTGGCCATGGTCTGGTCGGAGACCAGGAAGGCGCGGGCGATCTCGGCGGTCGTCAGCCCGGCGAGGGTGCGCAGGGTGAGCGCGACGCGGGCCTCCAGGGGCAGCGCCGGGTGGCAGCAGGTGAAGATCAGCCGCAGCCGGTCGTCGGCGATGCCGCTCTCGTCCGCCTCCTCCGCGCCGTCGCCGTCCGCCGGGGCCGGCCCGGGGTCCGGGTCCATGGCGACCTCCCGGAGTTTGGCGGCCTCGGTGCGGGCGCGGCGCAGCCGGTCGACGGCCCGGTTGCGGGCCGTCGTGATCAGCCAGGCGCGCGGGTTGTCGGGGACGCCGTCGCGGCCCCAGCGCTCCAGCGCCTTGGTGAAGGCGTCCTGGGCGCACTCCTCGGCGAGGTCCCAGTCCCCGGTCCAGCGGATCAGGACGGCGACGATGCGGCCCCACTCGGAGCGGAAGGTCTCGGCGACGGCGTCCGCCGCGCGGTCGGTCAGCGCTCCCAGATCGGTCTCACCTCGATCGTCCCGGGCCGGGCGCCGGGGATCTTGGT
>NZ_JBHWGD010000087.1:23956-27836 GCF_042733235.1 Kitasatospora sp. NPDC059722 | reverse complement strand
GGGTTCCACCCCCCCCGCCGCGGCCCGCGCGACCCCCGCCGCGGCCACCACGCCGCCCTCGGCCGGGAGGAGCAGGGTGAGGTCGGCGTTGTCGAACTGCTCGAGTTCGGCGAGCCGCCCGGCCTGCCGGTCGACCATCTCCTCGAACACCTTGCGCGCCGCCCGTCCGTTGCCGAAGTCCGGGCCCTTGGGCATCCGTTCGAAGTGGACGGCGAGGGCCTCGCGCGTGCCCGGGGCGAGTTCGTAGCCGTGGCTCGCGGCCGCCCGCTCGACGATGGTGGTGAGCTCGTCGTCGTTGTAGTTCTCGAACTCGACGGTGCGGCTGAAGCGGGAGGCGAGGCCCGGGTTGGAGGCCAGGAACTCGCGGATCTCGTCCTCGTACCCGGCGACGATCACCACGAGGTCGTCGCGGTGGTCCTCCATGAGCTTCACGAGCGTGTCGATCGCCTCCCGGCCGAAGTCGGGGCCGCTGCCGCCCGATCCCGCGGAGAGCGTGTAGGCCTCGTCGATGAACAGCACGCCGCCGAGCGCCTCCTTGACCACCTCGGTGGTCTTGAGCGCGGTGCCGCCGATGATGGAGGCGACCAGGTCGGCGCGCGCCACCTCGGTCAGGTGCCCGCTGCGCAGCACGCCGAGTTCGGCCAGGATCGCGCCGTAGAGGCGGGCGACGGTGGTCTTGCCGGTGCCGGGCGGGCCGGCGAAGACGAGGTGGCGGCTCATCGGGAGGGCGGGCAGGCCGGCCTGTTCGCGGCGGCGGGCGAGCTTGTTGAGGTTGACGAGCGTGGCGACCTGGTCCTTGACGCCCTCCAGGCCGACGAGGGTCTGCAGGACGGCCTGCGGGCCCTGCTCCTTCACGGGGGCGGCCGCCTCACCGGCCGGGCCGTCCGCAGCGGCCTCCACGGCGGCCGGGGTCGTCGCGGCGGCCGCGGCGGCCGTGCCGTGGGCGTCCGCGGAGCGGTTGTCGCGGCTGTCCAGGTGCTCGACGGCGAGCCGTTCGGTCGGCTCGGTCTGCCGCAGGCCCGCGCCCTCGTTCTCGGCGACCACGCAGTCGCTCAGCCGGACGGGCTCCGCGGACTCCGAACGGACGCCGTCCACGGTGTTGTTGGTCATCCGGCAGCCCGTCAGGGTCGCCCTGGCGCCGGGCAGGAGGTGCAGGCCGTGCCGCCGGTTGGCCCGCAGGCCGGCCCGGGTGGCGGTGAGTTCGCCGTCGTGCTCGACGCTCACGCCGTCGTACGCGTTGTCCTCGGCGTCGACGTCGCGCAGCGTCGCGACGCCCTCGGCGCCGACCGAGATCCCGCAGCCCTTGCTGCCGCGCACGGTGCTGCCGCCGACGTAGGTGTTCGCGCCGTCCTCGATCCGCACCCCGTCGCGTCCCGAGTCGACGACGGTGGCGTCCTCGATCCGGCCGCGCCCGTCGCGCAGCACCTCGACGCCGTGCCCGGCCGCGGCCGTGACGGCGAGGCGGCGCAGCAGCGGGTTGGCGCCGTCGCGGACGACGACCCCGGCGCCGGCCGCGTCCCGCACCTCCAGGCGGTCGAACTCGGCCGCGCTCTCGCCGGTCAGCTCGACGCCGTCCGTCTCGCCGTCGCGCACCACCGTCCGGACCAGGCTCGGCCCGGCGGACTCCCCGACGTGGATGCCGGCCTGGACGGCGGACGTCACCTCGCAGTCCTCGAAGGTGCCCCTGGCGCGTCCGGAGACGTGCAGGCCGTTGCCCTGCGTGCGGACCGCGCGGCAGCGCCGCAGCAGCGGGTCGGTGCCGTTGGTGAGCACGTAGCCGTGGGCGCGCACGGCGCTGACGGTGCAGTCCTCCAGCTCCACGCGGGCGGTGGAGCCGATGAAGACGCCGAGCGCGCTGTCACGGATCTGCGTGCGCACCACGCGGGTGGTGCTCTGCTCCTCGAGTGCGATGGCGGGCTTGTCGGTTGCGGAGATCTCGCAGTCCTCGATCACGCCGCGGGACTCGCCGTTGGCGCACACGCCGTTGCCCCGGGCGTCGCGCAGCACGCAGCGGCGCACGGTGGGGTTGGCGCGCTCGCCGATCACCAGGGCGGAGGTGCCGAGGTGTTCGATCACGCTGTCCTCGATGACGCTCGCACCGGTCGAGGTCTCCACCAGGCCGGCGCCCGCCGGGTTCACCACGCGGCAGCCGCGCATCGCCAACTCGCCCTGCTGGCGGGTCAGTACGGCCGTCCACGCGCTGCCGGCCACTTCGCAGTCCTGGAGGGCGAGCTGGCCGCGCGGCACGTCCACGGCGGGCAGTTCCTCGTCCCGGCCCTGGAGCACCAGGCCGGTCAACTGCACCGCCTCGGCCAGCACTTGGAGCACCGAGCCGCGGCGCGGACTGATCCGCACGCTGCCCCGGACGTCCTCGGCCGTGATCGTCACCATCTTGGTGACCACCAGGTTCTCCTCGTACCGGCCGGGGCGCACCGAGATCACCGCGCCGCTGCGGGCCGCCTGGAGGGCCTCGCCGATCGTGCGGTAGAAGCCCGGCTGCGAGCCGGACTCCCGCTGCTCCGCACAGACCGTCAGCACCGCGCGTGACATGCGTGGGGGTTCCCTTCGTTGGGGGTGGAGCGTGGGGCGGTCAGGAGGTGCAGGTCGCGCGGATCGCGCTCGCCGCGTGGTGGGCGTGGGACACGCCGCTGCCCCAGTCCACGCCGCGGGTGTGGAGGGTGACGGACAGCGAGCCGCTGTAGGCGAAGCTGCCTACGTTCACCCAACTTCCCTGACTGGCCGTCTGGTTGACGTTGAAGGAGCCGCCCGATCCGCCGCTCTGCACCGTGTAGTACGTCGGGTGGCCGCCGACCTTCGTCACGTCTCCGCTCGCGGGGACGTAGACGGACAGGGCGCAGGTGCTGGCGTTGCCCAGGTTGAACGTCCACACCACCGAGGCGGAGGGGTCGTCCTTCGAGGCGTCGCCGTACATCGGGACCGAGGTGTAGCTGCCGTTGCAGCCATCGCCGCTCCAGCCGCCGGAGTTGCCGATCCAGCCCTCGATGCCCTTGCTGAACCGGCCGTTCTCCCGGTAGGAGCCCTTGCCGCTGCACCCCGGGCCGAGGACCGTCACCACGGGCGGCGGGTCGGCGGGCTTCGCGGGCGGGACGGGCTGCTGCGGGGCCGGCTGCTGGGGCGCGGGCTGTTGCGGGGCGGGCTGCTGCTGGCCCGGGACGGCGGGCTTGGCGGCCCCCGGCGCGGGCTGCTGCGGGGCGTTGCCGCCGGCGCCGCCGGACCCGCCGGAGCCGCCGCCCGATGAACCACCCGTCGTGGCCGCCGGGTTGCCGCCGCCCTGGTTCACCGTGCCGGGCTGCCGGGCCGCAGGCGCGCCACCGGCCCCGGGCGCGCCCGCCGCAGGGGCACCGGCCGACTGGCCCGGGACGACCGGCTGACCGGCGTCCGTGCTCGGCGCACCCGCGACGGGGTCGCCGACGGGCACCGCGGCACCCGGTGCAGTGCCGCCGGGTGCGCCCTGGTCTCCGGGGGGCGCGCCGTTGCCGCCGCCGCCGTTGCCACCGTTGTTGCCGTCGGTGCCCGGCACGTACCCGTTGCCGCCGTCGCCGCCGCCCTGCCCGTACCCGGGCGGGTTGTCCGCCTGCGCGGGACCGTGCTTCGGATCGCCCCCGCCCAGCTGCGTGACCACGACGGACGCACCCACCAGCACCAGGCCCACCGCGACGGCGGCCGCGACCATCGGACGCGAAACCCGGCCCGGACGCGGGCCGTCGGCGGCGGGCGTGGCGCCCGCGCGGTCCCCCCCCGCCCCCACCCCGCCCGGCTGCTCCTCCAGACAACCTAACCCCCGCTCACCCCCGCCGCGTACGCGGCCGTCTTCGCCTCCGTCCGGCAGTTCAACGACACCGTCCGCGAGGTCTACGAC
>NZ_JBHWGD010000087.1:12408-23946 GCF_042733235.1 Kitasatospora sp. NPDC059722 | reverse complement strand
TGTGGGGTCAACGCGCCCCCCCCCCCCCCCGCCCCCCCCCGCGGGGGGCCGCCACCCGGGGCCGCGACCCCGGGCCGGGCCGGGGGCCGTCGGCGGCGGTCGTGGCGCCCTCGCGGTCCGCCACGGCCGCCTCCGCGAGCGCCTCCGGCGTGGCGGCGGCCGTCCCGGCCTCGACCAGGGGGGCGGACTCCGGCAGTGCCGGCGGCGGGGCGGGCTCGGTCCCGGCCGGCACCTCCGGCGCCGACCCGACCGCGCCGCCCGAACCCGGCTCGGAGAGAGCCGGACCGATCTCGGCCGTCTCCTCCTCACCCTCCGCCTCGGCCGCCACGGCCCAGTTGACCACGGGGAGGTGGAACCCGGGCGAACCCTGGCCCCCATCGCCGCGCTTCTCCTCGCCCACGCTCATCCCCTGCACTCGACGCCACTCCTACAAGCACCGACGGACGGCGCCCCCACTCGCGTTCAGTCCGTTACCGCCCGACCGTCCGCCAAGCACCGACGGACGGCGTCCCGCTCGCGTCCGGTCCGCTACGACCCGACCGACCACACCGCGGCCCGACCCGGCTCCGGCGGCGCCAGGACGAACGCCGCCGCCCGCTCCAGCACCTCGCGGCCCGGCCGGACGCACGGCCCGTCCCCCTGCGCCCGGACGTGCGCGAGCAGGCCCGGCTCGGGCGCCACGCCGTGCGTCTCCAGGTAGTAGGTCACCGTGTCGGTCCAGATCCACTGCCCGTCCGTCCGGAAGCCCAGCGGCACCACGCCGCGCCGCTCCGGGTCGACCACGTCGTCCATCAGCGTCGGCGTGAGCAGCACGGCCGCCCCGTCCCGCAGGTAGCGCACCACGGCCCGTCGCTCCGGCCCCTCCGCCAGCCGGGGACGGCCGGGCGCGAACCCCGGGCCCGTCACCGGATCCACGGCGTCGAAGACCGCCGCGAGCCTGAACCCGTCCCGCTCCGCCTCGTTCACCTTCGGCACTCCTCCCGCACGTCCGGCGCGTTCCGCACCGGGGCTCACGTCTCTCCGACGGCCGGGCGACGGCGGAGGGTTCAACCGGGCCCCGACTACGAGACCGAGGCCCACCCGGTCCAGTTGCCGTTGGTGTCACGGGCACGCGCCCAGATGTGGCCGTCGGAACCGACCGCCCCGATCTCGAAGTTGCCGAACCCCATGTCCGAAGCCAAAACGCTGACCGGACCCGCCAGCGCACCGCCCATGGAGAGCCAGCCGCTCTTGTGGCCGGCCTTGTCGGTGGTCCAACGCGTCCACACCGCGTGGTCGGTGCCGATGACGAACACCTCCTGACGGCCGTCGCGGAAGTAGTACGTCGCCGTGCCGTCCCCGTACGCGCCGCCGCAGAGGAACTTGCCTTCCCATACCTTGCTGCTGCACGTGCCCACACCCTTGGCACCCGAACCCGTGCCACTGCCGCCCGTGCCCGCCGCACTCGCGGGCGCCGCGCCGACGGCGAGGGCGGCGAGCGCGGCCACGGAAGCCGCAACGGCCTTGATCTTCTTCATGATTGCTCCATTGCTCCAGGGAAGGGACACCGGGACCAGCCGGGGCCGGGCGAACACGTCGGCCCCTCACAAGTGCTGACGGAGACCCCGCCGGAACGGGTTCAACCCGCCCGGTGCGCAATCCGGTTCGACACCGCGCGCCCCGATCACGCGACCAGACGCGGCCAGGCCTCCGCGAGCGCGGCGTGCCCGGCCGGCGGTCGGGTGCACGCCGCCCGCGGACCAGTGCTCGGGCGTGGCCACCGCCGCGAGTCCGGCGAACATGCCGTCGGCGGCGAGCAGTTGGGCGCCGTACCGGCGGGCGAGGTAGCGCACTGCCTGGATCTTCGGGTCCAGGTCGGTGCGCCACTCCTCACGCTGCTCCTCCCCGATGCGCGCAGCGCCGCGCGTCACCGGGCCCGCAGCGCCTCACGTGTGGCTCACAGGACGGTGTCACCGGGCGCGGGCGTCAGTGCGACGATGCCCTTGCGATCACCGTCGGCCAGCCGCTCCCAAGTCCAGGCGGTAGTTTGCCGGGTGGGGCGGGCGGACGCGGTCGGCCGGGGCGATGGCGTCCCGGCGGGCGAGCCACGTGCGGAGACGGTCGGGGGCGGGACGGATGCTCCCCACCTCGTGGAGCAGCACACGGGCGGGGACCCCGGCGGCCGGGTCCGCGGCGTCGACGGCCACCACCTCGAAGCCCGTCCCCGGTGCGAACACCACCGCCGCCGGCTCGCCCGGCTCGCCGAACGCCGAACAGCGCCGCCCGCCGACGGACCACACCGCGAACTCCACCTCCACGTCCTCCCCGAGATCGGCCCCCACCGCGGCCAGCCCGCTCACCGGAGCCCGCTCGGTGAAGACCGCACCGGGCGTGAAGCGCGCCAGGTCGCATCCGCTGGCGGGGGCCGCGAGCAGCACGCCGCCGTAGTGGCTCGGGAGCCGGCGCAACCCGGCAGCAAGGCACCGCAGGTACGACCCCAGCGGGCCGGGCGCACCCGTCCGGGCCGCCGCGACCAGGGCCTCACGGGCGACGGGGACGGCGGACTCGGCATGGTGCACCAGGACCGCGACGAGCTCCGGCCCGGGGTCGCCCCCGGCGGCCTGCGGGCGCAGACCCGGCAGCCTCGTCGACGCGTCCTCGGCCCGGCGCGCGAGGCGCGGGTACGCGGACCCGAGGAGGGCGACGAGGGCGGTGCGGTCCGCGGCCGGGGTCGGGGTCGGGGTCGGGGCTTCGTCGGGCTGGGGAGGGGGTGCGTCCGCCCGGTCCGACGACGGCTCACCCGGCGTCGGCCCGGCGGCGACCCCGCCGGCGCGCTGGGAGACCTCGGCAGCGTCCGTGTCCGGTACGGCGGCTCCCGGGATCGAACTCGGCCGATCGCCCGACGGATCGGACGACAACTCGCCGAGCGTAGCCCCGCGGGCCGGCCCTTCCGCACCCACGGCGGTCGCATCGCCGTCCGGCTCCGCCGCTGTGTCCGGCCACGAACTCTCCGGCCCACCAACCGGCGGCGCGCTGACGGACCCGTCAGTGCCTCCGGAGACCCCGCCGACGCCCGGCACCACCGTCGCGCTCGGATCAGAACCCGATTCGGCGCCCGGCAAGGCACCCTCCGGCCCAGCCAACGGCCGCCCGCCAGGCGCCGACTCGTCCATGCCCGCGGAGGCCGCATCGCCGGCCGGTGCCGCCGTCGGACCGCCGGGGCCCGATACCGTCGGCTTGGCGGGCGCCTGCACGGGCGCTCCGGCGTCCGGGAACGCGGGGGCTCCGCTGGTGGCGGACGGCGACGCGCCATCCCTCAGGCCACCGACAGCGGAAACCGGAGTCGGCGCAGGTACGGGTTCGGGAGGCTCCTCGCTCCCCGGGGCCTCGACCACCGGTGGTGCCGGGGGCGCCTCGGCAGCACCCCGATCCGGCGCCGTCAGCGGGGCAGGTACCCAGAAGTCGGTCCCATCGACTTCTGCCGCCTCCATGGCCGCCGACACGACCGGCTCCCCATCACATTCCGACAGCCGAGCCGCTGCATCCGGGCCTCGGGTGACCGCAAGGGCCGACGCCTTCGGCGGGGCAGGTACCGAGAAGTCGGTCCCATCGACTTCTGCCACCACCATGGCCAGCGGCATGACCGACCGCCTGTCACTTTCCGACAGTCGAGCCGCTGCATCCGGGCCTGGGGTGACCGCAAGGGCCGACTCCGTCAGCGGGGCAGGTACCGAGAAGTCGGTCCCGCCGACTTCTGCCACCACCATGGCCGCCGACACGACCGGCTCCTCGTCACATTCCGACGGCGGCGCCGCTGTGTCCGGGCCGACCGATGCCGTCGACGCGGGAGACGTGGATTCCCCTGCCCCGACCCCATCGAGCAGCCCTGGCGCGCCAGGCGCCCTGGCCGCGTCGCCGCTCCAGAACGCCGACGGATCCTCGGCGGGTGCGGAAGGCCCGTCCGGCGCCGGATTCGCGTACACCGTCGATGCCGACGCCACCGGCGGCGCGGCAGCGGCCGGCGGAAGGCCGGACTCGGGCGCACCCACGCCCGAAGACCCAGGCGCCGCACCTCCATCCCGCGACACGGTGGCATCCGACACCGGCACGTGGGCTGTGGAAGGCCCAGGAGCCTGAGCAGGGGCCACGCCGGCAACCGACGGATGGCCGGGTACCACACCGCCATCCCACGACACGGCGGAATCCGACACCGGCACGCGGGCTGCGGAAGGTCCAGGAGCCTCAGCAGGGGCCACCGGCGGCACGCCGGAAACCGATGGTGCGCCGGGCACCGCGCCGCCATCCCACAACACGGTGGAATCCGGCTCCAGCACCGGCGCCGCCACGGACGCGAGCCCAATCGCGACCGGCGGCGCGCCGGCAGCGGAAGACCCCAGCGCCGCGCTGGACGTCGGCTCCGGCGCCGCACCGCCGACGGCCAAAGGCCTGGCCGCCGCTGTCCCAACGGACACGGGAGCCGACACCCCCGCCTCTCCCCGCCCCCGCAGCGGCTCCGGCGCCGGGACGGATGCCCCCGGCGCCGGGGCGGGCCACAGGGGTTCCGGCCCCAGCCAGTCCATGCCGTGGAGCCGGGCGCAGAAGCGGCCCACCGTCTGCGACTCCGCGTCCATCGTGCCCGCCACCACCAGGCCGAGCCGGGGCGCGGACGGGAGGGTGGCGAGGGCGTCGCCGAGGCGGGCCCAGGTGTCCTCGGTGACCGGGCGGCCCGGGGTGCCGACGACGAGGACGGGGCGGGCCGGGTCGGGGCGGCGCATGCGGGGGCCGCGGTTGGTGGTGCCGGTGGGACGGAGCCACAGGCCGGCCGCGACGGCCTCCAGTTCCCAGCCGGGGAAGGCGGGGTAGCGGGCGGGTCCGGGGGCGGTGGGGGCGTCGGGGCGGCTGCGCCAGCCGACGGCGGTGACCTTGCGTTCGACCGGGCAGGCGGCCAGTTCGGTCAGGTACGGCTCCCAGCCGGCCGTCCCGTCGGGCGCCACGTGGACGTGGTGGTGCCCGGCGCCGTCGCGGACGGGCAGGCCGATCGCGGCCCGCACCTCGTACCGGAGCGAGGCGGCCACGACCGCGGCCAGCTCGACGAGTTCGATCGGCTCGGCCCACGGAGCGCTGAGCAGCAGCACGGAGTCCGGGCTCGCGGACGTCATCACATCGGCGGCCGAATGGACGAGTTGGACGCCCGAAGGCAGCCTCCCCGACGGCTCGCCGATCACCAGCACGACGGCGCCGTCCCGCCCCGAGGCGTGGTCGAGGATCGCGGGCCGCCCCGCGGGTGTCCCGGACGTCGCCCAGAACGCGCCCCCGGCCAGCGGCGTGAGCGTCGCCGCCGCGGGCCACCGCTCGCCCAGGGGCTCCGCCTGGCCGCCGCCCGGCCGGCAGCGCCACCAGGAGCCGGCCACGGCCCGCAGGGTGCCGTCGGGCTCGACGGACACCACCGCGTCCGGCGCGACGACCGTCAACCCGGCGCGCCCGGCGAGGAGTTCGGCCGGCCGACGACCGTCCGGCCCCGGCGCGGCGAGGCCGGAGGCCGCGAGGACGAGCGTGTCCGCGCCCAACTCGTAGGCCGCACCCGTCAGTTCGGGCAGCGACGCCCGCAGCACGGGCGCCGCGTCCTCGGCCGCCGCGAGGACCAGCAGGCTGTGCGCCTCGGCCCGCACCGGCGCCAGGGCCGCCGCCAACCCCGCCGCCTCCGCACCCGGCGGCGCGATCACGAAGTGCGGCCCCAGTCCACGCAGCGTCGACCGTTCGACGCCCTCCGCCGTCACCCGGCTCATCGATCGACCCCCATCAACCCGCCTACCTCGGACAGCCGACCGCTGTCCGCCCCCGCCGACCCTCCGCCGGCCACTACGCGCCCAGCTCCCCACCCGAACCGCCCGAGCCGCCCGAACCGCCTGGGCCCCCCGAGCCGCCCGAGCCGCCCGGCCCCGCCAGGCGGCCGGTCTGCACCTGCACCGTCCGTCGCCGCGTGATGTACAGCCCGCGCCCCGCCGGGAACTCCCTCGGCTTGAGGTTGCCGAACAGGTAGCCCTCGGACGGCGGGCAGGACAGCAGCAGCGTGGGCGAGTTGACCTCCTGGAGCTTGCGGACCAGCGGGTCGCCCATGGCCCGCGCGATGCCGTTGGCGCCGCGGGCGACGACGAGGTGGAGGCCGATCTCCGCGCCCTGGGCGAGGTCGTCGAGGAGGGCGGCGAACGGGTGGGCCCCGGTGCCGGCGCCGACGAGGTCGTAGTCGTCGACGAGGATGAACAGTTCGGGCCCCTCCCACCAGTCCCGCAGCTTGAGGCGGGCGGGGGTGATGTCGGCGGGCGGGATGCGGTTCTTCATGGCGCGCGACGCCCCGTCGACGATCTGGCGGAGCTTGTCGACGGCGACCGCGTAGCCGAGGCGGTACTCCTCGGGGACGGCGTCGTAGAGGCCGCGCCGGAAGTCGACGAGCATGATGCGGGCCTCGGCGGGCGTGTAGGCGCTGGTGATGCCGCGGATCACGAGTTCGAGCAGGTTGGTCTTGCCGGATTCGCTGTCGCCGACGACGAGCAGGTGCGGGTTCTCCTCGAAGTCGTGCCACAGCGGGGCGACTTCGGTGTCCTCCAGGCCGATAGCGACGCGCAGCCGCCCTTCCGGCGCGGGCAGCCGGCCGGCGTCGAGGCTGAGCGGCAGCATCCGGACCTCGGGGGCGCGGGGCCCGGTCCAGTGGGCGGCGACGGCGTCGACGAGGTCCGCGACGCCCTCGCCGAGGTCGTCGGCACTGCCGGAGCCGTCGATGCGGGGCAGGGCGGTGAGGAAGTGGAGCTGGTCGTCGGTGAGGCCGCGGCCGGGGAGCTTGGGCACCTTGGCGGCGGCGCGCATGTTGATGACGGAGTCGACGGAGTCGCCGAGGCGCAGTTCGAAGCGGGTCTGCAGCTGGTCGCGCAGGCCGCCGGTGATCTCGCCCCAGCGGGTGGTGGCGATGACCAGGTGGACGCCGTAGTTGATGCCGCGCTGGGAGATGAGGGTGAGCGGCTGGACGAGGTCGTTGAACTCCTGGCGCAGGGTGCTCCAGCCGTCGATGACGAGGAAGACGTCGCCGTGCGGGTCGTCCGGGAGTCCGCCGGCCGCCTTGCGGCGGCGGAAGGCGGCGACGGAGTCGATGCCGAGTTCGGCGAAGTACTTCTCGCGCCGGGTGATGATGCCGTTGACCTCGGCGATGGTGCGCAGCACCCGTTCGCCGTCGTGGCGTCCGGTGACGCCGCCGACGTGCGGCAGGCCACGCAGGGCGGAGAGGGTGCCGCCGCCGAAGTCGAGGCAGTAGAACTGGACCTCGCGCGGGGTGTGGGTGAGGGCGAGGCCGGTGACGAGGGTGCGCAGCAGGTTGCTCTTGCCGCTCTGCGGGGCGCCGGCGATGCCGACGTGGCCGCCGGCGCCGGACAGGTCGGCGGTGAGCAGGTCGCGCAGTTGCTGGAAGGGGCGGTCGACGACGCCGACGGGCAGCCGCAGGGCTCCGTGGGTGTGTTCGTCCTCGGTGGTGAGGCCGCGGTCGGGGTGCGGGACGAGCGGGGGCAGGAGTTCGTCGAGGGTGGGCGGGACCCCGAGGGGCGGCAGCCAGACCCGGTGGGCGGGCGGTCCGGCGTCGCGCAGGCGGTCGGCGGCGATCTCCAGCAGGGAACCGGCCGACGCCGTGACCTCCTCCTCCACCTCCTCCACGGGCGCCTGGCGCTGCATCACGTAGTCCGTGCCGTACCGGACGACCTGTCCGGCGACGACGGCCTGCTGGGCGGCGCGCCGCTTGGGCCGGTACGGTCCCGAGACGTAGGCGGCCTTGAAGCGGGTCAGGGTGGAGATGTCGCTGCGCAGGAAGCCGTTGCCGGGCTGGGAGGGCAGCTGGTAGGCGTCGGGGACGCCGAGGACGCCCCGGCTCTCCATGGCCGAGAACGTCCGCAGGCCGATCCGGTAGGACAGGTGGGATTCGAGCGCGCTCATCCGGCCCTCGTCCAACCGCTGGGAGGCGAGCAGGAGGTGGACGCCCAGCGAGCGGCCGAGCCGCCCGATCATCACGAACAGCTCCATGAAGTCCCGGTGGGCGGAGAGCAGTTCGCTGAACTCGTCGACGACGACGAACAGGGTGGGCAGCGGCCGCAGCGCCGCGCCGCCCTCGCGCGCCGTCTCGTACTCCAGCAGCGACGCGTACCCGGCGACGCGCAGCAGCTCCTGGCGGCGCACGAGTTCGCCGTGCAGGGCGTCGCGCATGCGGTCCACCAGCGAGGCCTCGTCGGCGAGGTTGGTGATGACGGCGGAGGTGTGCGGCAGGGTGTCGAGGCCGAGGAAGGTCGCGCCGCCCTTGAAGTCGACGAGGACGAAGTTGAGCACCTCGGAGGAGTGGGTGACGGCGAGCGCGAGGACGAGCGTGCGCAGCAGTTCGGACTTGCCGGAGCCGGTGGCGCCGATGAGCATGCCGTGCGGGCCCATGCCGCCCTGCGCGGACTCCTTGAGGTCGAGGTCGACGGGCCGGCCGTCCGGTCCGAGGCCGAGCGGCACGCGCAGGCGTTGCGGGATGCCGCGCTGGGCCCACAGGGCCTCGACGTCGTGGGCGTGCAGGTCGGGGATGCCGAGCAGGGCGGTCAGGTCGAAGTCGGTGGCCAGCGGCTCGGCGACGTCGACGCCGTCGGCGATGCGGTAGCGGGCGAGCTGGGCGGCGAGCCGGGTGGCGGCGGGCAGCGCGAGGGCGTCGGGGCGGCCGAGGTCGGTGACGACGTCCTTGCGGTTGCGGTCGGCGCCGACCATGGTGAGCCGACCTTCCTCGACGCGCAGCCGCAGGGTGGTGCGGGCCGGGCGCCATTCCAGGGTGTCGGCGAGGTCGACGAGGACGGCGTTGCGGTAGCCGGTGAGCGCGGCGCGGCTGCCGGCGTGCGCGCCGGGGCCGTCGAGGACGAGGACGGTGAACGGTTCGTCGCGGCTCGGGTCGGCGTCGGGCTCGTACGCGGGCCGGCCGGTGAACTCCTCGCCGAGCAGTTGCTCGACCTCGCCGAGGCTGCCCGCGACGAGCCGGACCGGGCCGGCGCCGTCGGTGTCGGTCGGGTGCAGGGCGTGCGGCAGCCACTTGGCCCACTCCCAGTGCGTGCGCCGCTCGGCGTCGGCGACGACGGCGACGTGGAGCTCGTCCGGCCCGTGCACGACGGCGAGTTGGGCGATCATCGCGCGCACGAGCGCGCGGGCGGCCTCGGGATCGTCGGCGCGCAGCAGGAGTTGGGCGAAGCCGCGCAGGTGGATCGCCATCGGCTGGTCGGCGACGGTGCCGTAGGCGTGGATGAAGCGGCGCAGCGCGTGGGCGCACAGCGGTTCGAGGTCCTCGACCGGCTTGGTGGCGAGCGGGGCGAGCGGGGTCGCGAGGCGCTGGGCGCCGAGGCCGATCCGGACGTCGCTGAAGTCCGGGTGCGCGGCCCGCCGTTCCCACAGCCGGGTGGTGCCCACCAGCGACCACAGCTCGCCGGGCGCGGGGTGGCGCCAGGCCAGCGCCTTGCGCTGGGCGTCGATCGAGCGGCGCACCTGGCGGCGCATCTGGGCGAGGTAGCGCAGGTAGTCGCGGCGCTCGGCGCGCAGCTGGTGCTTGCGGTCGCTGGAGCCGCGGAACAGCTGGGTGACGAGCATGCCGACGGCGGACAGCGCCATCATGCCGACCGCGACGTAGCTCAGCGCGCCGCCGCCCTCGGGCCCGGCCGGGCGCAGGAACATGAACACCATCGACAGCGAGCCGAGCGCCATCGGCGCCATGCCGATCATGCTCGACATGCCGCTCTGCTTCTCGGGCAGGACCGGCGGCTCCTGGAGCTGGACGTCGCCGTCCGGCATCTCGGGCCCAGGACGCCTGGGCGTCCGCTTGACCAGGACCACGCTCACTCAGGGCTCCTCACGTTCCGCCACCGTCCTCTCACGCTGACGGGCGGCGGCGACCGCGGGGTTCAGCGGGGTCCGGCCGGACGCGGCCGGGTGCGTGAACGCCGACTCCCGCGCGGCCCGTTCGAGATGACGGAGAACACTACGGACCCCGACCCCGAGGAGAGGCGTGAGCACCAGCGCCGTCGCAGGACTGTGCCGATTGAGATTCCACGCGCCGGAGGCGGTCTTCGAACTCGCCGTCCCGGCCGACGTCCCCCTGGCCGACCTGCTCCCCGCGATCATCGGCCACGCCGGCCCCGGCCTCGCCGAGAGCGGCCTGGAGCACGGCGGCTGGGTGCTCCAGCGGCTCGGCGAGGAGCCACTGGACGAGGAGCGGAGCGTCGAGGCGCTGGCGCTCCACGACGGCGACGCGCTCTACCTGCGCCCCCGCCACGAGGCCCTGCCCCCGGTGCACTTCGACGACCTGGTCGACGGCGTCGCCACCGGCATGCACGAGCGCGGCGACACCTGGCGCCCGGCCCTCACCCGCCGCCTCGCCCTCGCGCTCGCCCTGGCCGCCCTCGCGGCCGGCTGGATCGTGCTGGCCCTCCCGGGCCCGGCCGCCCCGCGGGAGGCCGCGGCGGCGGGCGTCGCCGTGCTCCTGCTGCTCGGCGCGGCCAGCGCCTCCCGCGCGATGGCGGACGCGGGCGCGGGCACCGCGCTCGGCGCCGCCGCCGTCCCGTACCTGGGGCTCGCCGCCCTGCTGCTGCCCGCCGGGCCGGGCGGCGACGACCTGCTCGGGGCCCGGGTGCTCGCGGCCTCCTCCGCGGCGGCGGGCGCGGCCGTGCTGTCGCTGGCGGCGGTGGGGGCCGCGGCGCCGCTGTTCATCGGCCTGGTGCTGGTCGCCGCGCTCGGCGTGCTGGCCGGGGCCCTGCTCCTGCTCGGCCTCGCCGCGGACCAACTCGTCGCCCTCGTCTCGGTGTTCGCCGTCCTGGTCGGCTCCTTCGTGCCGTCCGTGGCGTTCCGGCTCTCCGGCCTGCGGCTGCCGATGCTGCCGCGCAACGCCGAGGAGCTCCAGGAGAACATCGATCCCGTCCCGGCCACGGCCGTCCTCCCCCGCGCGCTCGTCGCCGACGACTACCTGATGGCGCTCTACACCGCGATCGGCACCGTCTGCGCGGTCTGTCTCACCGTCCTGCCGTTCACGGGCGGCTGGGCCGGCCCGGCCGAGGCCGGGGCGCTCGCGCTGCTCCTCGTCCTCCACGCCCGCGCCATCGGCAGCATCCGCCAGCGCCTCGTCCTCCTGCTGCCCGGCGTGTACGGCGGCGCCGTGCTGCTCACCCGGTTCACCACGGGCGCCTCCCCCTCGGAACGCCTCGCCCTCCTCGGCGCCCTGGTGGCCCTGACCGCCGCCCTCCTGGTCGCCGCCTGGACCGTCCCCGGCCGCCGCCTCCTGCCCTACTGGGGCCGCATCGCCGACCTCCTCCACACCCTGACCGCCCTCGCCCTCCTCCCGCTGGCCCTCCAGGCCTGCGGCCTCTACCACTCCCTGCGCGCCCTGGGCGGCTGAGCGCCGCGATGCCCGTCCCGGGGCCCCGCCGGGAGGACCCGCCGGGGCCCCGGCGGGGGGCCCCCCCGGGTTATGCCCCCGGCAACCCGGCCCCCGCCGCCGCCCCCCCGCCCCGGGCCCATGGC
>NZ_JBHWGD010000087.1:0-12398 GCF_042733235.1 Kitasatospora sp. NPDC059722 | reverse complement strand
CTCGCACCCCCACCCCCCCGCCCGCTGGGAGAGCCTGTCCAGGGCGGGCGGCCGGCCCGGCGCCGCGGCCTCCCGCGGCGCCGGCGCCACGGGCGTGGGACCCCCGGGTATTAGCCACGGTCCTCCCGGGCCCGCTCGGCCGCCCGCACTCGCCGGAGCAGTGCCGCCGCGTCCCCCAGTCCGGCTGCCTCGTAGACCCCGGGGTAGGCCTCCCTGATCAGCTCGATGTGGTGCCCGGCGATGACGAGCGCGATGCCGTCCGGCACGTCGTGCAGGTCGAGCAGACCGATCACCGCACTCGCCAGCTCGCCCGCGTTCCTGGCCCCGCCCCGCAGCATCGCGCGGTGGTGGGCCTCACGGCGGCCGTCCGGGACGGCCGCCTCGAAGGTGGCTCCGGGTATGTAGTTGGTGTAGGTGAGCAGGCTGTTGACGAACCGCTGAAGAGCCTGCGGGGACGTCTCGGCGCGTCCGTTCTCGGTGTCGTTCACCAGCACGGCGAGCTCCGAACGAGCCGTGTTCAGCCTCTCCCGGTGGTAGGGCTCGATCGGGATGGCCCCGACGCGCTCGTTCTCCTGCCGCTCGGCGTGCCGGGCGACCCGCGCCAGGTTCAGCATGGCCTGGGGGATCCCCTCCCCGGTGACGGCCTGGCGGATCACGTCCTGGTGGACCACCCAGGAGGTGGTGTGCGCGCCCATCGTGCCCGAGAACGGGGACGGGCTGCGGCCCGCGAGGAGCACCTGCCGGATCACGCCGTCCGGTCCGAGAACGGCCTGCGTGGCGAGCGGAGACCGTGCCCGCTCCTCCTCCAGCAGGGCGTCCTCGTCCGGTTCACTGCTGTGATCGGTGGAAGCCGGCGTCCCGGAGTGCTCCGCGGCGGCCGGACCCGACGACGGACCGGGCGCGGCGCCCGCGGTCATCGGCTCGTCCAGCTGCATCTGCTCGAACTGCCCGACCAGATTGCCGAGGTCGGTGATCTCCTTCCTGAGAACGGGGATCTCCGCGCGCTCCTTCTTCGTGGTGAGGCTGCTGGTCAGCCGCTCCAAGCGACCCTCGCGGAGGCCCATGATCCGTTTCGCCTCCTGCACGTACTTGTCGGCCAGTTGCCGGACCGCCGGCCGGATCCGCATCGCCAACTGCACGGCCGCCCGCTCACGGCCCTCATCGCCGTGGCCCCACGCCGCGACGAAGGCATCCGGGAAGGCCAGTTCGACCGACCGGAGGTGCTGTTGGACGAGTTCGTTCATCCGCTGCTCCAAGCCGGCGGAGTCCGGCATGCCCGGGGCGATCCTGCCCAGCGTGTGCGGATCGGGTTCGGCCACCACCCAGGCCGCCGCCTGTGTGTCGAACAGGTCGAGGACCGCGTCCTGCAGATCCGCCTGCGTCCGGTTGACGGCGCGGTCCTCGAAGTCGGCCAGCAGCCGTACGGGACCGGCCTCGGCCTTGCCCTTGCCGGCCGTGGCCGGGCTGACCTCCCGCACGTTGATCGTGGTGAGCGGGATCAGCTCGCGGTAGTGCAGGTAGGCGTCCGCGAACTGCTGCAGCAGCGAGGTACCGAACTCCGGATTCCTCACCCGGGTCAGCAGGTAGTGCAGATCGCGGAGTTCGCGCTCGGCCTCCTCGAGCCTCCGCCGGTGCTCGGGCGGGAGGTGGTCGGTCAACCGCGCGCCGGGCAGCTCACGCACCGCCCCGATCAGGCCGGTGAGCCCGGTCACCGCGTCCGCGGGGCTGTGGGCCCGCAGCGTTCTGGTCAGAGCCGCGACCTGCACGGCGAAGGCCGTGGAGTGGTCACCCATCGTGCCGCTGTACGGGGAGGGCGGGCGGCCGACGACCGTGACGTTGGAGATCCTCCCGTCCGGGCCCGTTTCGAGCTGGGTCACCAGCCCCTGGGCACGCTCCGGCGCCTCGGGACGGTGGAGCAGGTCGCTCGCGTCGTAGTGGCTGCGGCTGCTGGAGTAGAACACCGTGACCTGGCGGTGGGCGGGGTCGCCGAACTCCACGGGAGCCTGCCGGCCTTCCGGGGTGACGATCCGCAACCGGATGCCCAGCGCGTGCGCCACCAGCGGCGCGAACATCTCTCCTTCGGCGGTCGCCCAGTGGGTCCGCCAGTTGGCGACGGCGTCCACCAGTCCCGCGTAGTCGTCCCGGGTGAGGTGAGCGGCCGGATCTCCCCTCAGGACGCGGTAAGCGTGAGTGATCTCGTTCGGCAGACCCTGCGGATCCCGAGCTGCGAGGTACTGTTCGACCACCCTGCGGAGGGCCTCGTGCTCTTCGAGCGTGTGGAGCCCGTGGTCGGTCAACAGCCCTGCCACGCCGCGCGGATCGCTGGTGGCCACCGCCCGCAGGAGACAGAAGCCGTCGGAATCGACGCTCACCAGGTTGCCGTTCTCCGGCTGCTCGCGATGCCCGCCCGAGGACGAACTCTCCTCCTGGCCGCCCGGACCCCCGAACCGTGCCGTGTCCTCCATCGGCCGCAGGTGGTGCTCACCCGGGCCGGCCAGGTGCTCCGCCGCGTGGTACCCCGGCGGGAGGTCCCCGGACGGCAGCTCGGTGCGGACGACCGTGCCGTCCTCGCCGAGGCGGTGGCCGACCCAGTGGCCCCCGGGCACCACGACGGGACGGCCGTGCGCGTCGATGCCGACGTCGGCGGCCACGAGCAGGTGTCCGGGCCCGTCCGGGTTCCCGTGGTCCGGCACGAACCAGACCGGGCCGGTGGCCGCGTGGATCTCCGGGGTGAGCCCGTGCTCGGCCAGGTGCGCCAGGACCTCGGCGACCTGGGTGTGGCCGCCCTGCGAGGCCAGGTCGCAGGCGACGAACCGCAGGGTCGTCCGGCCGTCCCAGCCGCCGCTCCGGTGCCACTCGACCAGCCGGTCGGCGAGCCGGCGGGGGCTCAGCGGCAACTGGGCGTCCTTGGTGTGCAGGGCGACCAGCCGGACGGCAGGGTCGTGCGGGAAGTGGGCCAGGGCGTCGGCGGTGGCCGGGTCCGGTGCCTCGCCCGCCGGCCAGAACGGCGCGTCGGCGCTGCCGGGACGGTCGGCGATGGGGTGCTCGGCGTCGGGGCCCGAATGCTCGCGCTGCCCGAACGACTGCGGCGCCGGCTTGCCCCACGCGCCCTTCGCCTGCGGCTTCACGGGCTGCGACGACGACTCGGGCGCCCCCGCCTCCGGCTTCTGCGACTCCGCCCCGGCGGTCGTCGCCGCGTCGCTCGGGCGAGCGACGGGCGCGACGGTCTTGTACGCGATCTGGTGGCGCTGCTTCCTCCCCCGGTCGTCCGTGACGGTGACGTCGAACGTCCCGTCGACGTGCTCGTACCCGTAGGGGATGGCGACGTTGATCTTCGCGCCCCCGAACGTGAGTTCCCGGCTCGGCGGCACCTTGCCGTCGTCCTTCGGATAGGCGGCCACCACCCGGATCCCGGGGTACGCCTGGTTGAGGTCGCGGACGACGTCCTTGCAGCTCTCGCAGGTTCCCTTGGTGGAGAAGACGGTGAACGTCCCGGACACCTGGTTCTTCTCCTTGAAACCCCAGCTCTCCAGCTGCCGGTACGCCGCGTTCAGCAGGGTGACCTCGGCGTCCTTCCGCTGGTAGCCGAAGGAGTGGTCGGCAGCGGGCTTCCGGAGTTCGGCGGCCACCTCGTCCTCGGCCCGCGCGTACTCCTTCAACTTCTCGAAGGCCTGCTTGTGGAGGTCCGCCGCCCGCTTGTGCAACTCCGCCATCGTCTCCCGCGGTTCGTTCCGGGTCCTGGCGGCCTTCACCCTCTCCTGGATGTCCACGACCTGCCGGTGGAGCTCGACCGCCTCGCCATGGCGGGTCTCCGCCAGCTCGATCTTGTTCCAGAACTCGCGCGGATCCCTCGGCCTGCCCCCTTCGTCCTCCGTGGTCCTCTCCCGTGCGGTGGCGGCCAGCGCGACCGCATCGTCGATCTTCTTGGCGACCGCGGCCAAGTGCTCTCCGGCCGCCTCCCTTTCAGCGGGCTTCGTGACCCAGGTGTCCAGAGCCGTGAACGCGGACTTGTACCCGGCGACCGCCTCCGTCAGTCCGGTGGACGCGGCCTTGTGCTGAGCGGCCGCCTCGCGGAGCACGGTGGCCACCTTTTCGGCCCGCCACTTCTCCGCGCTCTGGTAACCCTTCCCCTGCTTGATCGCCCTCTCGTCCTCGGGCCAGGACTGCGCCTTCAGCTCGTCGAGTCGGGTCCGGTCATTGAGCTCGGGGAACTGCTTCGCGCCGTTGTTGGTCCGCTTCGACGTCCACACGTAGGGGTTCCCGGCCTTGTCCTGCCCCTCCAGGCGCAGGTGCCCGACGGCGAAGGTCATGCCCGGGTGCGGGCCCGGGAGGATCTCGTTGACCAGGGGCCTGAGCACTTCCTCGTCGGTCAGGACGACGGGCTTCGGGTCCTCTCCCTCCGGCGACAGGAGGACACCGTGGGCTTCGTGAGCTCCGTGGGCCGTGGTGGCGGCGGGGTTGAGGGCGAGCTCGATCAGGTCGGCTTCCGAGACGGGGTGGCTCGGCCCCTCCGGTTCGGGGTGCGGCTCGCCGGTCGCCGTGCGCATGAACTCCCGGAAGCCTCCGTACAGTTCCTCCTCGGCACGGGTGCGGCTGACCGGGTTGGCCGGGGCGGGGTGGCCGGCCTGCGGGTCGGGGCCGTACAGGCGCTCCAGCAGGGGCAGCAGTTCCGGGTCGTTGCGCCTGACCCAGTCGGCGCCGTTGTTGCGGGCCAACCGGGTGCTCGGGTCGTTCCCGTGGTTGGTGCCGAGGTAGGCGTTGCTCAGCTGGGCGAAGTACTCGTACTCGTCGGCCGAGGAGTAGTTGCCGACCAGCTCGTCGGCGGCATTGCGTCGCCCGCCGTCGGGCCACGCCGCGACGGGCTCCTCGCCGAACAGGTCGGTCAGCCCGTCCGCCTGGCGCTTGCCGCGGTAGGCCTCCCTGACGAGCGCGTGCTCGTCGCCCGTCAGGCCGAACTTGTGGATGGCGTGGGCGAGTTCGTGGGTGGTCGTGGAGTAGCCCTCGGGATGGGTCGAGGCCCGTCCGAGCGTCGTCGTCGCACCGAGGAGGTTCTCCTCCGTCACGACCACGATCTTCCTGGACTGCACGCCCCGGACGGTCCGCCAGGGCCGGCCGTCGACCTCGGGGAGGTCGTTCAGGTGCTCCAGGCCCGCCACCTCGGTGATCGGCACGTCCCTCGGAACGATGACCACCCGGACCTCCTGCGTGAGGAGCCGTTCCGCGACCTTCGGATCCCGCAGCATGCGCGCGACCTGCTCGTACGCCGCGTGCCGCGCCGCGACGGGCTGGTGGGTGCGGGGGTCGACGTCCACGATCAGCCGGGCCGCCGCCTCGGCGAAGTCCTCCGGCTCCAGGCTCTCGCGAAGGCCCCTGACGTACTGTGCGTCGCGCGCGAGCTCACGCCGGGCCTCCGGCGCGAGGAGCTCCAGCTCGTGGACGGACCGCACGGGCGCCGGCGCGCCGCCCGGGACGGCGGGGCCCGGCTCCGGCGCCCCCTCCGGCGCCGGGTTGTCGATGTCCATCGCGGCATCGGTGTGCATCGCGGTACTGGTGTGCATCGCGGTACTGGTGTGCATCGCGGTACCGGTGTCCGTCGCGTGATCGATGTCCATCGCGGTGTCACCGTCCCCGGGCCCGTCCACCCTGATCACCTTCTTGGGGTTTCCCTTGAAGGGCAGCACGGGCTCCCCGGTGCCGAAGTCCAGCTTCGCCTTCCGGATCGACGCGAGGATCTTCGGGAGCACGTCACCCGTCGGACCGGTCCGGTCCTCACCGTGCTCGATCGTCAGGTACAGGTCGTCCAGGTTCACGCCCTTCTCCCGGGCGTAGGTGGTGACCCGTTCGAGGTTCGCGGGCTTCAACATCCAGTCGAAGACCTCCTTCCGCACCTCCTCGACGGCAGCCCGCAGTTCCCCGGGAGCACCGGCGGGCTGCCCCGCGGCGCCGCCGGGCCGGTTCTCCGCCCGGAGGTGCCCGAAGGCCCGGTAGAAACCGCCGTACTCGCGCAGCGCCGGCTCCGTCGGCATCCTCCAGGGCCCGGCGGCGTCCTCCGCGCGCGGTGCCGTGCGCCCCGGCTCGGGGTTGAACCGCAGGTCGGCGAGGCGGCGCCCGAGGCGGATGGCGGCCGTCGACAGGGCCAGCGCCTGGGCGGTCGGAAGTCTGTGCTCGTCCTGGATGCCCGCCTTGATGCCGGCGAACGGCCCTCGCGGGTCCAGCGGGGCCGACGTCGAGTGGCTCAGCACGTTCTTGGTCAGCCCGCCCGGCCCGAACTCGGGCCTGCCCAGGCCGTCCCTCGGGATCAGGTGCGGCGGCATCGCGCTGCCGTCCGGGCCCGGTTGTCCGGCCAGCAGCCAGTCGCGGCCGACCCGCGTCCTGACCATCTCCTTCTGCCACGCCTCGGTCGTCTTGTAGCTCGCGGGGTCCACCGGGACCATCGCGTTCCGGTCCCCGGCCGGCTCCCGGTGCGACCGGTTGAGCCGGTCCTCGCTCCGGAACCGGTCGGCGAGGTTCTTCCCGTAGTCCTCCCGGTAGGGCCCGAGTCCGATGGTGTGCCGGGCCGACCTGGCGGAGGAGTTCGGATCGCCGTCGCCCAGGCGGAAGTCCTTGCTGTTCAGACGCGCGGACGGGGTCGCGAGGCCGACGTGCGACTGCCCCAGCGCCATCTTCGGCCCCGCGCCCTTGCCCTTGTACGCGGCCAGCTTCTCCAGGTGGTCCACGACGAGCCGGGACAGGTCGGTGACCGTGGCACCGCCCCGGAAGTCGGTACGGAAGGCCTCACCGCGGTTCGGGAGACGGTTGTTGGACGCGTCGGCACGTACCCTCTCGACGATCTCGTCCCGCCCCTGGCCCAGGGGCGTGGAGGTCTTCGTGGACCGCGTGCTGTTCGGCACGGCCACGGTCTCCGGCTTGCCCTCCAGCTCGTTCCGGTAGTACCGGTCGAGCTCCCAGGCGTTGATCCGGTTGAGCCCGCGCCCGAGTTCCTCGAACTCCGCCCGGCCCGGGCCCCACTTCAGGGCCTGGGTGCCGGTCCCGTCGGCCAGCAGCACCGCCGGCCCGTCGACCATCAGGTTGGGCTCCGGCGCGTAGGGCAGCAGCGGGGCGTACGAGGCCTGCCAGTCGCGCTCCAGCATGTCCGTCTCGACGGCGAGCCTCACCTGCTCCAGGATCTCCGCCCGGCCTCGGGCGTCCAGCCACTGCGCCGGGAGTTGCTTCCCGCTCCTGGTGAACCTCCCTTCCACATCGGCGACGAGCCGGTCCAGGTCCGCCTGTTCGGTGGGCATCCGGTACCCGCCGACGAAGGCCAGCGGGCGGCTGGGGTCGAGGGCGTCGTCGTCGAGGTCGAACCGGTGGTCCGTCTGCTCGCCCGTGCCCGTGGGCGAGTGGTCGGGGTGCGGCTGCGGCCGGTGCAGCGTGTCCTCGACGAAGTTGAAGACGTGCTTGCCCGACGGCACCTTGCGGGAGCCCATGTCGTAGTCCTGCACCGCGAGGTACGGATGCAGGTCGCTGTCCATCATGGCCTTGATCAGCTGGTGGGTCGGCGCGCTGTCGAGGAGCGCGTTGCGCATCTCGCCGTAGGGGAAGACCTCCTCCCCCTTGACCTTGAGCCACGAGAACGTCGACTTCACGACGGCCACCGGCACGCCCATGGTCGCCGCGATGTTCCTGGCCTCCCGGGCGGCGGCGGCGAGGGCCGCCTCCTCGCCCTTCGGGGCGTTCAGGCCGATGACGAAGGCCACCCGGCGGTCCATGCCGTGCGAGCCTTCCATGATCCGCTCGATCACGGTCCTGATCTCGCCGGCGCTCTTGTAGCTCGTCATGGCGCTGACCACGAAGCCCAGCGGTCGAAGAGGGGGGAGGGCATCGGGTTCACCGGGCTTGAGGAACGCCAGGTAGTCCGCCTCGGACAGCTTCGGCACGGCCCCGACGTTCCTCGTGACGTTCTCGAAGGCGGAGTTGCCCGGTCGATCGTCCGTGCCGAGACCACCGATGAGGTCGCTGACTCCGCTCGTGAGTCGCGGCGCCACGAAGGTCGTCGGCCCGTCGCCCTGGCCCGGAGCGGCGACCTGGTGCGGCTGCCCGCCCTGCTCGGTCGGGGAGGACGGCGCCAGGTGCGGGCCGGTGCCGTCGTTCGGGTGCACCGGATCCTTGCCGTAGAGGCGCTTCAGCAGAGCGGACACCTCCGGCGGCTCGTTCCGCCGCACCCGGTCGGGCCCGCCGTCGGTGCCGAGGTAGCCCTCGGTGACGCGGGCGAAGTACTCGTGCTCGCCCCGGGATACGTCGTCGCCCGTCCGCTGCCCCGCACCGGCCCCCTGCTCCCCGCCCTCCGTCCGGGTCCGGTAGGCCTCCCTGATGATCGCCCGGTCCCGGGTCGGCAGCACGTCGAGGACCGCGTGGGCGACGTCGTGGGTCGTCGTCGGGTGCCCGCCGGGCACGGCGCCCACCCGGTGGCCCGCCTCCAGCAGCTTCACGGCGACGTGACGGTTGCGCAGCATCCGGGCGACCTGCTCGACGGCCTCCCGGTGCGCGGGCCCGGACCCGCCGGTCCGGGGGCCGGAGTCGACCATCAGGTGTGCGGCGGTCTCCGCGAACTCCCGGGTGTCGCCGAGCTTCTTCAGGCTCTCGATCACGGCCGCGTCGCGCGCCAGCTCCCGGCGCCGCTCGTCCGGCAGGTTGCGCAACGCCTCCGCCCGTTCGGCGGCGGTGAGTTCGTGCAGCCGTGCGGGATCGGGCAGCAGCGGGTGCTCGGCGGCGGTCGGACCGTCGCCGTCGGAGGACGTGCGCAGGAGGTCGCCGAAGGTGCGCCGGTCGGGCGAGGACTCGTCGAACACCCGTGCGCGCTCGGCGGATTCGGCGCTGCGGAACACGGGCCCGGTGCCGTTCCCGCCCGTCCGCGCCTGGGCGTCCGCGAACCGGGGCGAGCGGGCGAGGTCGTCGACGACGTGCTGGACGTACTGCGGGTCGACGGCGCGCCGGTCGCCGTAGCCGAGGAACTCGACGGTCTGGGCGGCGGGTTCCCACTCCCCGTCGGCCTCCCGCCGGCGGAGGAGGTCGGCCATCCGCTCCGGCGGGATCTCCCGGCCGTCCAGCACGGGCCGGCCGTTCTCGCCGACGTGCACGACGACGGGGAACCGGGTGCCGTCCTCCGCCGCACGACCGAGGACGCTCCCGAGGTCCGCCGGGAAGCGCGGCGCACTGGCGCCCGTGTCGTGGAGGAGCCAGCCGCCCCCGTCGGGGAGGTGGCGACCGGCCGCGGTGGCGGCGTGGGGCGGCGTGGCGTCCGGGGCCGCCTCGACGACCGGCAGGACGGGGACGTCGACGTTCCTCGGCGCCTCGGGCGCCACGGACCTCGGTGCCTCGGGCGCCACGGACCCCGACGTCGCGACCCGCGTCGGCGGGGCGACCTGCCCCGGCTCCCCGCCCGCCGTCGCGGCGTGCACCGGTGCCTCAGGCTCGCTCGACGGCGGTGCGGACGGCGAACTGCCGCCCTCCGACGAGGTCTTGACCGCCCCCTGCTGCCCGCCGGTCTCGTGTTCGGACGGCTGCTGGTGCTCCGCGCCGCCCTGGACCTTCACCGAGTCGGGCACCGGCGCGGTCGGAGCCTTCTCCGACGACGACCGGGACGACGAGGAGGACGAGGTCGACGAGGACGACGACGCCTTGCCCCCGACCGTCGACGTGCTCCCCGCCTTCGGGACCTCCGGGTGCGCGGCCCCGCCCACGTGCTCGGGCCCGCCCGTCAGCGGCTTCGGCCGCGGCACCGGGAACGGGGCGGACCGGCCGGTCAGGTTCGCCACCGCCGAGAGGATGGTGAGCGGGTGGTTCCACGGCAGGTACTGGACCCCCGGGCCCGTGTCGTTCGGGTCGGCCAGCTTCTTGCTCACCCACTTCCCGTAGTGCTCCGCGAGCGGGGCGACGCCCTTGTGGCCCATGTGGCCGACGAAGCCCATGGCCATGCCGGAGACGAAGGTCTCCCACGTGACGGAGAAAGAGTGGTCGGGCCCGAAGGTGAGGTTGTAGAAGCCCTCGGTGAGGCCGTTCTGCACGCCGGCGCCGAGGTAGCCGCCCACGGCGACGCCCATCCTGAACAGCCTGGTGTTGCCGCCCACCTTGTCGAGCAGGCCGGGCACCTGCTCGACCAGGTGATCGACCCCCTCCGAGCTCAGCCCGCGCGACCCCAGCGCGTCCCGCATCGCGGTGCGCAGCGCCTCGTGCTCGGCCGCGCCGCGCCCGCCGCTCACCGCCATCGCGTGGGCGAAGTCCTTGCCGAGCTGGGTGGCCTCCTCCTTGCCGAGGACGCTGCCGAAGTGCTGCTCGAAGACCTGCGCGACGTCCTTCTCGAACCGGGCCACCGCGTCCTTGCCGAGCTCGCGCAGGCCACCCGCGAAGGCGTTGCCGATCTCGTGGGAGTAGCGGCCGATGGTCTGCGCCAGGTCGTTGCCGAAGGCCTCGGCGGACTCCCTGGCGAGCCACTTCTCGCCGTCCCGGGCGGCCGCTCCCGCCGCGGCGTGGGCGGCCTCGTTGGCGACGGCGTGGGCGGCCTCGTTGGCGAGGGCGTGCTCGGCGCTCCGCGCCGCGTCCCGCGCGGCCGCGTCCGCCGCGCTGCGCCCGGCCTCGTTGGCCAGGGTCTTCCCGGCGCCCTTCGCGAGGTCCTTCGCCGCCGTCTCCCCGATCGTCCGGGCCGCGTCCTTGGACAGGACGCCGGCCAGGCCGTCCTTGGCGAGCCCGTTGGAGACCCTGGCGAGGTCGCCGCCGAGGACGCGGCCGGCCTCCTTGCCCAGGCTCTTGCCGATCACGCCCCGGAAGAGCTTGGTCAGCCCGCCGCCGAGCAGGGCCAGCGGGCCGCCCACGATGCCGTTGAGGGCGCCGAACTCGACCGCCTGGAGCGTGGACTTGGAGTCCCACTCGGTCTTGTCGCCGCGCCCGATCTGGATGAGCTGGATGATCGTGTCCATCACCAGACCGCCCGTGATGCTCACGACGGTGTGCATCACGATCCGGTCGATCAGCCAGGCGAGGATCTTGCGGATCACGCCCTCGGCCACCGCCCGGGCGGCCACGATCGTGCCGAGGGACGCCCCGCCGGTGAACGGGCTCGCGGCGATCGCCCAGGCGATCTCCAGGGCCAGCTGGATGAGCTGGGCGATCGTCATCCACTTGGCGTACTCGACCTGGTTGGCGGTGTCGTGCGCGACCTGGCCGAGCTGGGTGCACTGCTTGCCGGCCAGGTCGAGGGCGTTGTCCTTGCCGCCCGCGCCGACCAGCGCGCCCGCCGCCGCGGCGAGTTCCGTACCGGCCTGGCCCGCGATGTTGTCCGTGCAGTACGCGGCGGCCTGCCGGACGTAGTCCTCCAGCTGCGGCATGTTCTTGCCCACCAGCAGGTAGTAGTCCCCGGCCTTGCGCAGGTCGTCCTCCTTGGCCTCCGGCCACGCCATGCCGGTCAGACCGTGGAAGAGGTTCGCGAGCCCGACCGGGATCTCGATCGACATGGCGGGGGACTCCTGAGGGGTACGAAGTGCGTCGGCCGGGTCGCCGGAGGCGCCGCGGGGCGTCCGGGAGGCCTTACTTGACGGTCGTGGACAGGTCGTCGTCCGTCTTGGTGAAGAGCTTGGCGGCGTGCCCGCCGTTCTCACTGAGCTTCTGCACGACCTGGCCGACCTGGTCCATCAGCTCGATGAGGTTCTTGGTCGGCCCGTCGACCGTCTCGTGGTAGCTCTTGCCGATCTCGTCGTGGCCGGCCGAGTTCTTGTTGTACTTGTCGATCTGCCCGATCCGGCGGTTCATCTGGTCGAGCAGGGTCGTCATCGACCCCAACTGGGCGAACGAGCCGCCCAGTTCGGCCGTGGCCTTGAACTCACCCACGGAACTCCTCCTGCCGCTCGCGCCGGGCGCCGGCGCCGGGGCCCGGGCGCATCGCCTGGAGCGGGGCCAGCAGTTCGTCGAGTTCGGTGCCGCCGGTCATCGAGGTGCGCAGCATCTCGCCGAGCCCTTCGAAGGTGCCCAGGGACTCCGTCACCTTGGCGCCCATGTCCGCCCGGGCCCGGTTGAGCACGTCGGTCAGGGCCGCGCTCAACTGGGCCGGGGCCATGGAGCGGTAGGCGGTGGTGTGGAAGGTCAGCGACACCACCTCGCCCTGCGCGCCGAGGACGGCCGTGATCATCCGGTCCTTGGAGGTGACGGAGACCGTTTCGGCCTGGAGCTTGCGGGTGGCCTCCTCGATCTTGGCCTGCTGCACGCGCAGGGTCTCCATGGCCTCTTCGATCTGCTGCGCGAACGGGGAGACGGCCATCGGGCTCCTCTCGGACAAGGACGCGCACCGGGCCCACGGGGGAGGGAGCCCGGCGCGCGCCGGCTTTCGGGGTTGTCATTCCGGACAACGGGACGGGCGGCGGCCCGCGTTC
>NZ_JBHWGD010000086.1:0-28045 GCF_042733235.1 Kitasatospora sp. NPDC059722 | reverse complement strand
GAAGGGCCTTCCGGCTGTCTGTGCGCCGCCAGGGACTCGAACCCCGGACCCGCTGATTAAGAGTCAGCTGCTCTAACCAACTGAGCTAGCGGCGCTTGCTGACGCGGAAGACATTACACGGGACCGGGGCGATCCGCCGAATCGTATTCGGCCGATCACGTTACGTGAGATTCTCGTGCGGGCCTTCAGGTGACGTCCGGGAAGTGGCAGGCCGCCTGGTGCCCGTCCCCCGCGAGCGCGGGCCTCTCCTCCTCGCAGCGGGTCCGTGCCCCGGGCTCCGTGAGGCGGGCGTAGACCGGGCAGCGGGTGCGGAAGGGGCAGCCGGCGTGCCGCTGGGTGGGGGAGGGCGGATCGCCCGCGAGGAGGATCCGGTCCCGGGCGCGTTCGGCGGCCGGGTCGGGCAGCGGGACGGCGGAGAGCAGCGCGCGGGTGTACGGGTGGCGGGGGCGGTCGAAGACGGCGGCGACGTCGCCCTGCTCGACTGTCCGTCCGAGGTACATCACGCTGACCCGGTCGGCGAGGTGCCGGATGACCGAGAGGTCGTGCGAGACGAACAGGTAGGACAGGCCCAGTTCGGCCTTGAGCGACTGCAGCAGGTTGAGGATCCCGGCCTGGATGGAGACGTCGAGCGCGGAGACCGGCTCGTCCAGGACGAGCAGCCTGGGGCGGACGGCCAGGGCGCGCGCGATGGAGATCCGCTGGCGCTGCCCGCCGGAGAACTGGTGCGGGTAGCGGCCGGCGTGCTCCGGTTCGAGGCCGACCTGGCGCAGCAGTTCGGGCACCCGCCCGGCGATCTCGTCGCGGGCGGCGCGCTGGGCGCGCAGGGGCTCGGCGATGATGTCGCCGACCGGCATCCGGGGGTCGAGGCTGGCCATCGGGTCCTGGAAGACGATCTGCAGCTGCGACCGGAGCCGGTGGGCCTCGGCGCGGGTGAGCCGGGACGTGTCCTGTCCGAGGAGCTCGATGCGGCCGGTCTCGGGGGCGGCGAGGTCGAGCAGCTCGAAGAGCGTCGTGGACTTGCCGGAGCCGGATTCGCCGACCAGGCCGAGGGTCTCGCCCTCGCGGAGGTCGAGGTCGACGCCGTCCACGGCGTAGACCTCGCCGACGCGGCGCTTGAACACCGTGCCCTTGAGGAGCGGAAACGTTTTTCCGAGCCTGCTGACCGCCAGTACCTGCGGCCGGGTGTCGCGTGCCCCGGTCACGGCGGGGGCGGGCACCTCCGGCACGGGGTACACGTCGGCCGGAGCGGGCCGCTGCTCGGCCAGCTCCGCCGAGCGCACGCACGCCGCCAGGTGGCCGTCCTCACCGAGCAGTTCCGGCTCGGCCGTCGAGCAGCGCGGTTCGGCGAGCGGGCAGCGCGCGGCGAACGGGCAGCCGGGCGGCAGGTCGGCCAGTGGCGGCGGGCTGCCGGGGATCGGGACGAGCGGCCCGCCGCGGCCGTCGAGCCGGGGCACCGCGCCGATCAGGCCGAGCGTGTACGGGTGGCGCGGGGCCGCGAACAGCTCGTCCACACCGGCCGTTTCGACCACCCGGCCCGCGTACATCACCGCGACCCGGTCGGCCGTCCCGGCGATCACCCCGAGGTCGTGGCTGACCAGCACCAGCGCGGCGCCGGTCTCCCGCTGGGCGGTGCGCAGGACGTCGAGCACCTGGGCCTGGATGGTGACGTCCAGGGCGGTGGTGGGCTCGTCGGCGAGCAGGATGTCGGGGTCGTTGGCGACGGCCATGGCGATCATCGCGCGCTGGCGCATGCCGCCGGAGAACTCGTGCGGGAAGCTGTCGAGCGCGCGGTCGGGGGCCGGGATGCCGACGAGGTCGAGGAGTTCGGCGGCGCGGCGGCGGGCGGCGGCCTTGTCGGTCTTCTGGTGGACGCGGATCGCCTCGGCGATCTGGTCGCCGATCCGGTAGACCGGGGTGAAGGCGGAGAGCGGGTCCTGGAAGACCATCGCGACCCGCCGGCCGCGGATCGAGGCGAGCTCCCGGCCGGGCAGCCCGACCAGCTCCCGCCCGTCCAACCGCACCGAGCCCCGGACCCGGGCGGTGCCGGGCAGCAGCCCGAGGACGGACAGCGCGGTGACGGACTTCCCGGAGCCGGACTCGCCGACGATGCCGAGGGTTTCGCCGCGCCGCAGGGTGAGGTCCACCCCGCGCACGGCCGGGACCGGGCCCTGCGGGCCGGCGAAGTCGACGCGCAGGTCGCGGACGGCGAGCAGGGGGGTTTCGACGGCGGTGCCGGGGGTGCTGGTCACGGCGGTGGTCACGGCTTCTTCCTACGGGCGCGGCGGCGGGGCGCGCCCGCGGCGGTGGGGTCGAGGGCGTCGCGCAGCCCGTCGCCGATGAGGTTGACGGCGAGGACGAACAGCACCAGCAGCGCGGCGGGGAAGTAGAAGAGCCAGGGGAACACCGGCGCTTCGCTGGTGCCGGCCGCGAGCAGGGTGCCGAGCGAGACGTCCGGCGGCTTGACGCCGAAGCCGAAGTAGGAGAGCGCGGTCTCGCTCATGACGGCGCCGCCGACGGCGATGGTGGCGTCGATGATGAGGAAGGACGCGACGTTCGGCAGGACGTGCCGCAGGATGATCCGCAGCGGCCGGACGCCCATGAAGCGTGCGGCGCGGACGAATTCGCGCTCGCGCAGGGAGAGCGTCATGGACCGGACCACCCGGGCGGTGATCATCCAGTTGAACAGGGCGAGCAGCAGGACGAAGGCGATCCAGCCGGTGCTCTTCAGCCGGGGCGAGACGATCGTGATGATCAGGAAGCTGGGGAAGACCAGCAGCAGGTCCACGACGAACATCAGGCAGCGGTCGGCCCAGCCGCCGAAGTAGCCGGCGCACGCGCCGACCAGCGAGGCGAGCACGGTGGAGAAGAGCGCCACCAGCAGACCGATGACCAGCGACTTCTGCAGGCCGCGGACGGACTGGGCGAAGACGTCCTGCCCGATCCCGTTGGTGCCGAACCAGTGCTGGGCGGAGGGCGGTTGGTGCAGGGCGCCGAAGTCGGGTGCGGCGTAGTCCCACTGCGTCAGGTACGGCCCGCCGAAGGCGAGTGCGAACAGCAGCAGGACGAGGACGGCCCCGGCGAGCGCTCCGCGGGCGGCGAGCAGCCGGGTGAGGACGAGCCGGGCGCGGCCGGTGCCGCGGGGCGCGGGGGCCGGGGCGGCGGGTCCGGCCGGTTCTGCGGCGACGGTGGTCATCTGGGTCACCTCCGGTCAGGACCGCACGCGCGGGTCGAGGGCGGCGTGCAGGGTGTCGGCGAGGAAGCCGGAGGCGAGGACGACGAGGGCGGTGAACAGGTTGACCGCGACGACGGAGTTGACGTCCTGTTCGTTGATCGCCTGGATCAGCCACTCGCCCATGCCGTGCCAGCCGAAGATCGTCTCGGTGAACACCGCGCCGGTGAAGATGCCGAGGAAGCTGTAGGCGAACATCGTCGACATCGGGATCACGGCGGTGCGCAGCCCGTGCTTGAGCAGGGCCCGGCCGCGGGTGAGGCCCTTGGCCTCGGCGGTCCGCAGGTAGTCCGAGCCGAGCACGTCGAGCATGATGCCGCGCTGGTAGCGGCTGTAGGTGGCGAGGCCGTACAGCGCGAGCGACATGGTCGGCAGCAGGAGGTGGAGCGCCCAGTCGGAGAGGTGGGCGCCGAGGCCGCCGGCGAGCCCGGGGGTCTCGTAGCCGGTGAACGGGACGACCTCGTGGCCGGCCGCGTCCTTGGCGGCGATGGCGCCGTTCTTGAGGAAGAGGGCGACCAGGAAGACCGGGGTGGAGAGGAGGACGAAGGAGAGCAGGGTCAGCAGCCGGTCGGATATCCGGTACTGCCGCACGGCGCTCCAGGCGCCGACCGCGACGCCGAGCACCATGCCGAGCAGGCTGCCGATCAGCAGCAGCCGCAGCGAGACCCAGATCCGCCGGCCGAAGTCGTCCGTCACCGGGGTGTCGTGGATGGTCCGGCCGAGGTCGCCGTGGACCAGGCCGTCGGCCCAGTGGCCGAAGCGCACGACCACCGGGGTGCGGTCGTTCAGGTTGAGGGCGGTGAGCTGGTGCTCGACCGATTCGGCGGACGGACGGGGGACCTTGGCCTCGAAGTAGGTGCGCGGCTGGAGGGCGGCCGCGGATATCGCGTAGGCCAGGAACACGGCGGCGACGAGCAGGACGGCGTAGTAGCTCAGCCGCTTCGCGAGGTAGCGGAGCATCAGCGGCCGCCCTGGGTGGGGGTGGGGCCGACGCGTCTGGTGGGCATCGGGTGGTGGCCTTCGGTCGGTGGCCCGGGTGCGGGCCGTGTCACGGGCTGTCGGGAAGCAGCAGGTCAGAGTGTTCCAGCGGCGTACGGCCGCCGTGTTGCACGCGTGTTGCCGCGTGTGACTTTTGGATCAGACGTGAACTCCTGCCTCTGGTCGTGGAACTGAACGGCTGTTACGTTCTGCTGGCTCGGTGCCGACTTGGCTGCCCACACTCAAGCCCCGCCACACCTCGCGCGGCACATCTCCTGTCCCGTATTCCCGACGAACCCTCCAGGGGGACCCCCATGGACGCTGCCACCACGGCCCGCCGCTTCGGCCGGGCCACCGCCCTCGCGATAGCCGTCGCCCTGGCGGTGACCGCGTGCACCTCGGGCGGTGGGGGCTCCGCCGACAACGTGGCCAAGAGCGAGCCGCCGAGCCAGGGCTCCAACGACATCAACCCCAAGTCGCCGGACCAGCTGAAGGACGGCGGGGAGGTGCGCTTCCCGCTGTACCAGTGGATCACCCAGTGGAACCCGTTCCAGGTGGACGGCCGCTACGGCGACGCCGTCGACATCATGCGGGCCCTGGAGCCGTCCCTCTTCTCCACGGACGCGGAGGGCACCTTCCACGCGAACCCGGACTACCTGGTGGACGCCAAGGTCACCTCGGCCTCGCCGCAGGTGATCACCTACAAGCTCAACCCGAAGGCCAAGTGGTCGGACGGCAAGGCACTGAGCTACCTGGACTTCAAGGCCGACTGGGAGGCCAGCAACGGCAAGAAGGACGGCTACAACATCGCCGACTCCTCCGGCTACGAGCTGATCTCCGGCGTCGAGCAGGGCGCCGACCCGTCCGAGGTCAAGGTCACCTTCTCGACGCCGTACGCGGACTGGCAGAACCTCTTCCGGCCGCTGATCCCGGCCGCCGGGATCGCCACCGCCGACGACTTCAACAAGGCCTGGATCGAGAAGATCCCGATCACCGCCGGCGCGCTGAAGCTCGGCGTCGCCGACAAGACGGCCCAGACGATCAGCCTCGTCCCGGACCCTGCGTGGTGGGGCGCCAAGCCCAAGCTGGACAAGGTCACCTTCCGGGTGATGTCCCAGGCGGCGACCACCCAGTCGTTCCTCAACAACGAGATCGACTTCGCGACGGCCGGCACCGCGACCGCCTACGGCCAGCTCAAGGACAACAAGGACACGGTGATCCGCACCTCCAGCCCGTGGGACGAGGTGCACATCTCCTTCGGCGGGGGCGGCGCGCTGACCGACCAGAAGGTGCGTCAGGCGCTCGGCAAGGCGCTCGACCGCGACTCGCTGATCAAGATCGCCAACAATGGCGTGCCGGTGCAGTTCAAGCCGCTCGGCAACCACATCTTCATGCCCAACCAGGCCGGCTACCAGGACAACTCGGGCGAGTGGGCGAAGTTCGACCTGCCCGCCGCGAAGAAGCTGCTGGACGACGCCGGCTGGAAGGAGGCGGGCAGCGGTCAGCCGCGCACCAAGGACGGCCAGTCGCTCGAACTGCACTTCGTGTTCAACGACTCCAGCCCGCAGGCCCAGATCGACCTGTACACCGCGGCCGCGGCGATGTGGCTGCAGGCCGGGGTGAAGGTCGACCTGGACAAGGTGGCGAAGAACGACTTCTTCACCAAGTACATCAACGTGGGCAAGTTCGACCTCGCCAGCTGGCGCAACACCGACTCGTTCCCGCTCTCCCAGAGCCTGACCAACTTCCGCCTGCCGGAGGGGGACAACGTCTTCGGCAACTACTCGAAGCTCGGCACCCCCGAGATCGACGAGCTGCTGAAGAAGGCGGCCGGGACGGTCGACCCGGTGGAGGCCGCGAAGTACTACAACCAGGCGGACGCCAAGATCTGGGAGCTCGGCCACACCGTCGAGCTGTACCAGCGGCCCGAGGTGGTCGCGGCGCGCAAGGGCCTGGCCAACTACGGCGCGTTCGGCCTGGCCTCGACCGACTACACCAAGATCGGCTGGGAGAAGTAGCCGCTGCCCCCGACGCGGCGGTCGCCGCGGGCACGGCGGCGGGACAGGCGCTGGCGAGCAGCGCGGTGATCACGAGGCCGGTGGTGCGGACACGGGTGGGACGGCCTTGCCGCCCCCGCTGTCCTGCCACCGGCCTTGACCTTCCGCGTTGCCCGCAGGCCGCCCGTGTCGTGGGGCCCCGCAGGGCCCGCGCTCGCTTTCCAACCGGGGACGAATGTAGCGGGCGGTCCGGCGGCTCGGGCGGTACGGCGCGGGCGCGCCCGGAAACCCGTCGCGCTGTCACCCGGTTCGCGCACCGGAGCGTCAACTGGGGCTGACGGCAAGGGGAAAGGAACGAAGGAAAAGGGACGGAAGGGGCGGGTCCGGCGTCCGCCGGTCCGCGCCGGTGCGTGCGCCGGGCCCGCCCCGCTGCCAGGATGCGCGGGACAGCCCAGCCGTCCGTCCCCGTCCCGGAGCAGCGCGATGACCAGCGATTCCGCCGCAGTGCCCCACCCGCACCCCGCCGACCCGCCCCCGGTGCGCCGGATGGTCCCGCGCGACCGGAACGAGCGACACCGGGTCGCCACGCCGCTGGAGCTGTTCTTCGACCTCTGCTTCGTCGTCGCGGTCGGCCAGGCCGGGCGCGAGCTCGCCCACTCCCTCGCCGCCGGGCACTACGGCGAGGGCCTGCGGGGCTTCGTGCTCGCGTTCTTCGCGATCTGGTGGGCCTGGATGAACTTCACCTGGTTCGCCTCCGCGTACGACTGCGACGACGTGCCGTACCGGGTCACCACACTGGTGCAGATCGCCGGGGTGCTGATCCTCGCGGCCGGCGTGCCGAGGCTCTTCGAGGCGCAGGACATGGTCCTCTCGGTGACCGGCTACGTGGTGATGCGCCTGGCGATGGTCACCCAGTGGCTGCGCGCCGCCGCCAGCGAGGAGGGCCCGGCGCGCGGGGTGGCCCTGCGGTACGCGCTGGGGATCACGCTGTGCCAGGTCGGGTGGGTGGTGGTGCTGCTCCTGCCGCACGGCGCCCGGCCGTTCGTCATCCCGATCGGGGTGCTGGCCGAGCTGGCCGTGCCGGTCTGGGCCGAGCTGCGGATGCAGACCACCTGGCACCCGCACCACATCGCCGAGCGGTACGGGCTGTTCACCCTGATCGTGCTCGGCGAGACGGTCGCGGCGGCGACGGTCGCGGTGCAGTCGGGGGTGGACGAGCACGAGGGGCTGGGGCGGCTGGTGCCGGTGGCGATCGGCGGGCTGCTGATCTGCTTCTCGGCCTGGTGGATCTACTTCGCCCGCCCGGTGCACGAGCACCTGCGCTCCAACCGGCAGGCGTTCGCGTGGGGCTACGGCCACTACGTGGTGTTCGCGGCCGCGGCGGCGATCGGCACCGGGCTGGAGGTCGCGGTGGAGTCGGCCGTGCACAAGGCGGAGATCTCCGCGACGGCGGCCACCGGGACGGTCACCGTGCCGACCGCCGTCTACCTGTTCACCGTCTGGCTGCTGCACTCGCGGCACACCAAGACCGGTGCCGCGCAGGCGCTGGCGCCCACCGGCGCGGTGCTGGTGCTGGCCTGCACGGCGCTCGGCGGCTCCGGGGTCCTGGCGGCCGGCCTGGTGTGCGCGGCGATGGTGGCCGTCGGGGTCGCGATGCACGCCAGGGAGGCGTGAGCGGCCTCCGGGCGCAGCCCGAGCAGCATCGGCTCGTGCCGGGCGAGCCAGGCCAGGTAGGCCGGGTTGACCTTGGCGAGGTCCAGGTAGGCGGCCCGCAGTTCGCCGTACAGCGCCTCCAGGGCGGTCGGGGCGAGCGCGCGCGGCCGCCAGGTGAGCAGCAGGCGGACGGCGAGCGGATCGCCGTGGACCGGGCGCACGACCGTCCCGGGGCCGGGCAGGGACGTCGGCTGGCAGGGGCGGACGGCCTCGCCGGAGGCGACCAGGTCGGCGGCGGTGGTGTTGTCCCGGACCTGCACCACCCGGGGGTTGAGGCCGGCCTCGCTGAACACCCGGCGCATCGCCGCGTACTCGTGGTCGGCGGTCGGGTCCACCATCCAGGTGTCCTCGGCGAGGTCGGCGAGGTGGACGACCGGGCGGGCCGCGGCCGGGTGCCCGGCGGCGAGCGCGACGAACTGCGGCTCGCGGGCCATCAGGACCCGGTGCTCGGCGTCCGGGGGCACGCGCAGCGGGAAGCCCTCGCTCTCGTACACGAAGGCGACGTCGAGCTGGTCGGCGGCGACCATCCGCAGCAGGGCGCTGGCGGAGATGTCCACGTGGATGGTGGTGTCGGTGTCCGGCAGCCGCTCGTGGACGCGGCGCAGCCAGGCCGCCACCGCCCGGCTGCCGACGCTGCCGATCCGCAGCCGCCGCCGGCTGCCGGGGCCGGCCGACTCCCGGGCCTCCTGGCGCGCGGCGGCGACCAGCGCCGCCATCTCGGTGATCACCGGCCGGGCCCGGGACAGCACGGAGTGGCCGAGCGCGGTGGGCCGGCTGCCGGTCTGCTCGCGGGTGAACAGGGTGCCGCCGATGGCCCGTTCGATCCGGTGCAGCTGGGTGGTGAGGGAGGGCTGGGTCATGCCGAGCCGGAGCGCCGCCTTGCGGAGGCTGCCGGTGTCGGCTATCGCGCACAGCACCCGGAGGTGTCTCACGTCGAGCTCCACGTCGGGAGCATAGACGCCGACGACCCTTGTCGCCAAGGACATGACACGAATCAACACGGCGGAGGCCCACCGGTATTGACCGGCGTTATCGCCGGTTGACATCATCCGCGACGGCCGTGCCCGGGGGGAATCTGGGGCAGCGATTCCAGCCCCCGGCCGGCAGGCCCGGGGCACCCCCACATTCCGCCCGCCGCCGCCGGCCCCCAACCGGCACCGGTGGCCGGGCGTTTCGCGATCCGGAGCCCCCACATGTCTCGATCCGTCATGTCCCGATCCGTGCTGTCCGCCGCCCTCGGCGTCGCGCTCGCCGCGGGTCTCGCCGCCCTGCCCGGGACGGCCGTCGCCGCACCCGCCGCACCGGCCGCGAGCGTCGCGGGCTACACGCCCGCGGCCGGCTCGGCGTACGCCGGTTCGGCCGCCGAAGCCGCCGACAACCAGGCGTTCTTCCAGGCCGTCATGGCCTCCGCCAAGGCCAAGCAGGCCGCCAACCCGTGGCTGCTGACCGTCACCGTCACCTACGACACCGGCAACGCACCGTCCTTCACCAGCCAGATATCCCAGGCCGCGCAGATCTGGAACGGGTCGGTGCGCAACGTCCAGCTCCAGGAGAGCGGCGGTCAGGGCGACTTCTCCTACTACGAGGGCAACGACTCGCGCGGCTCGTACGCCAGCACCGACGGCCACGGCCACGGGTACGTCTTCCTCGACTACCAGCAGAACCAGCAGTACAACTCCCTGCGCGTCACCGCGCACGAGACCGGGCACGTGCTCGGCCTGCCCGACCACTACTCGGGGCCGTGCAGCGAGCTGATGTCCGGCGGCGGACCCGGCCCGTCCTGCACCAACCCCTACCCGGACGGCAACGAGCGCGGCCAGGTCGACGAGCTGTGGGCCAACGGCGCGGAGTAGCCGGGGCCCGATCGGGGTGCGGCGGGCCGTCCGGCCGGAATGGGGCGGCCCGCCGCGCGGTTGCTTCCCCGGGGCGGAGCCTAATCGCCCGGGCAGCGGAATGCCAGGGGTGAGAAAGGGTCAAGTCAAGCCAAAGCCGATTCAAAGGCCGGGAAAATCGGGGGTATTGGACAGGGCTATCGCGGGTTGACATCATCCGCCCCGCCGCCGCGCTGCCCGAAGCTCGGTGGACATCACCCGTTCACCAGGTGCCCCCCACGGCCGGCCCCCACCGGCCACGCACCGCAGGAATCGGAGCCCCCACATGTCTCGATCCGTCATGCCTCGATCCGTGCTGTCCGCCGCCCTCGGCCTGGCACTCGCCGCGGGTCTCGCCGCCCTGCCGGGGACGGCCGTCGCCGCACCCGCCGCCCGGGCGGCCTCCGGCTACACCGCCTCCGCGTCCGCCGGTTCGGCGTACGCCGGTTCGGCCGCCGAGGCGGCCGACAACCAGGCGTTCTTCCAGGCCGTCATGGCCTCCGCCAAGGCCAAGCAGGCCGCCAACCCGAACCTCGCGACCGTCGTCGTCACCTACGACGCCAGCAGCGCCCCGTCGTTCCGCACCCAGATATCCCAGGCCGCGCAGATCTGGAACGGCTCGGTGGGCAACGTCCAGCTGCGCGCCGGCTCGGCCGCCGACTTCCGCTACTACGAGGGCAACGACTCGCGCGGCTCGTACGCCAGCACCGACGGCCACGGGCGCGGGTACGTCTTCCTCGACTACCAGCAGAACCGGCAGTACAACTCGCTGCGGGTGACGGCCCACGAGACCGGGCACGTGCTCGGCCTGCCCGACCACTACTCGGGGCCGTGCAGCGAGCTGATGTCCGGCGGCGGGCCCGGCCCGTCCTGCACCAACCCCTACCCGAACGGCACCGAGCGCAGCCGGGTCAACTCCCTCTGGGCGCGCGGCTGACCGACCCCCGGAACCGCCCGGCCGCCGTGGGCCGCGGCCGGGCACCCCCGGTTCTGTCGGTGGCGCGTGCGAGCATGCGGGCGAGACCCCGTCCGCCCGACCCCGCGAGGTGCCGCCCCCGTGCCGAACACCGCCCCCAACGTGCCCGACTTCCCCGACCGCCTCGCCGACCTGCGCTTCGCCGACCTGCTCCGCCCGCACACCGGGCCGCTGCGCGCCGACGAGCGCTACGACACCGTGCACTTCGACGGCGGCGAGTACACCGACCAGGCGGCCGCCGGGGCGACGTTCCTGGAGTGCGCGCTCACCGGCGTCGCCTTCAGCGGCGTCAAGCTGCGCCAGGCCCGCTTCACCGACGTGTGGGTGCAGTCCGGCCGCTGGGTGGCCTGCGACCTGAGCGACGGCGAGTGGCAGGACAGCGCCTTCGTCGGCGGCGTGCTGGCCGGGATCGCCGCGCACGGCTCGGCCGTGCGCCGGGTGGTGTTCCGCGGCTGCAAGCTGGAGGCGGTCAACCTGCGGGCAGCCGTCCTGCGGGACGTCGTCTTCGAGGACTGCCTGCTGCGCGACGTCGACTTCGCCGACGCGAAGCTCACCCAGGTGTCGTTCCCCGGTTCGACGCTGGAGGAGGTCCACCTGCGCGGGGCCGCGCTGACCAGGACGGACCTGCGCGGCGCCGCCCGCCTCGGCCTCCCGGACGGCCACCTGGGGCTGCGCGGCGCGATCATCAACTCGCACCAACTCCTGGAGCTGGCGCCGCAGTTCGCCCACGCCCTGGGCATCACCGTCCAGGACCGCTGAGGCCCGCCGGCCGGTCCCCCTCCCCTTCACATCCTCGGAGTTTCCGTCCCCCGTTCAGCCGGTGGTCGCTCGATGACGGCCGGACGAACAGTCCACCAACCCTCCCGCCCGCATCTGGTGGGCCGGTTCGGCGCCGGTGGAGACTGCTCCGCGATCGATGAGCCCCGACTTGTGCACACAACATCGGTAGTGAAGGGACGGGCTGGGCTGATGGCCGAGCTGAGTCGTAGGAAGTTCGTGACGCTGTCCGGAGCCGCCGCCGCGGGCCTGGCCATGACCGGTGCCGGGGGCGCGGGGGCGGCCCCGACCGCCGCGGGCGCGGCGCCCGCCGCCGTGAACACCGCGGCGCTGTCGCAGACCGGCACCATCGCGGACGTGCAGCACGTGGTGATCCTCATGCAGGAGAACCGCAGCTTCGACCACTACTTCGGCATGATGAAGGGCGTGCGCGGTTTCGCCGACCGCAGCGCGATCCAGATCGCCGGCGGCTACAGCGTGTTCAACCAGCCGAACGGCACCGGCCGCCAGTACCCCTGGCAGTTCAGCCTCACCAAGCCGGCCGGCGGCGCCGACCCCGAGCGCCTCGCCCAGTGCAACGGCGACCTCGCCCACGGCTGGAGCGACCAGCACAAGGCCTGGAACAACGGCAGGATGGACTCCTGGGTCGCGGCCAAGGGCAACGTCCGCACCCTCGGCTTCCTCACCCGCCAGGACATCCCGTTCCACTACGCGCTGGCCGAGAACTGGACCATCTGCGACGCGTACCACTGCTCGGTGCTCAGCGCGACCGGCCCCAACCGCACCTACCACTGGTCCGGCCAGATCGACCCGGCCGGCACCGCGGGCGGCCCCGCCTACGACGGCGGTGACGAGAAGGGCCTGCGGTGGCAGACCTACGCCGAGGCCCTGGAGGCCGCCGGCGTGAGCTGGAAGGTCTACCAGAACGCCGCCGACAACTACGGTGACAACGCCCTCGCCTACTTCAGCCAGTTCGCGGGCGCCCCGGCCGGCAGCGCCCTGGCCGTCAAGGGCATGGCGTCCGTGCCCGCCGTCACCGGCAGCACCCCGGACGACATCGTCGCCGCGATCAAGGCCGACGTGCTGGCCGGCACCCTCCCGCAGGTCTCCTGGATCGTCCCCGACCAGGCCTCCTCCGAGCACCCGTACGCCACCCCGGCCGACGGCGCGCACTTCGTCCACAACGTGATCGACGCGCTCAACGCCGACCCGAACGTCTTCGACTCCAGCGTCCTGTTCATCAACTACGACGAGAACGACGGCTTCTTCGACCACGTCCCGCCGCCGGCCGCCCCGGCCGGCACCCCGGGCGAGTTCTACAGCGGCACCAACATCGGTCTCGGCTTCCGCGTCCCGATGATCGCGGTCTCGCCCTGGACCCGCGGCGGCTGGGTCAACTCCGAGACCTTCGACCACACCTCGGTGCTGCGCTTCCTGGAGACCTGGACGGCCGCCATCGGCGCGCCCGCCACCTGCCCGAACATCAGCGACTGGCGCCGGCGCGTGTGCGGTGACCTGACCAGCGCGTTCGACTTCGCCAACCCGGTCTACGGCCTCCCGGCGCTGCCCGACACCTCGCAGACCATCGGCCTCGCCGCCTGCGGCCCGCTGTCCAACCCGGCGCCGGTCAACAACCAGCTGCCCGTCCAGGAGTCCGGCACCCGCCCGGCCCGCGCGCTGCCCTACCAGCCCAACGCCAACCTGGACCACCTGGAGTTCGGCTCCGGCGGGGTCATGAAGGTCTGGATCAGGATGGCCAACGGGGGCACCGCCACCAAGTCGGCCCACTTCTCGGCCTACGTCAACGCCTACCGCAGCGGCGGCCCGTGGCAGTACACCGTCGACCCGGGCGCCGGCACCAGCGACTTCTTCAACTGCGGCACCGGCTTCGGCAACGGCCCGTACGACCTCACGGTGGTCGGCCCCAACCGCTTCCTGCGCCGCTTCAAGGGCGACGCCACCAAGGCGGGCAAGAACGCGGCCGTCACCGCCTCGTACGCGGTCGAGCCGGGCACCGGCAAGCTGGCCCTCTACTTCGCGCTGGCCAACACCGGCAGCACGGCCCTCACCTTCACCATCGCGTCGAACAACTACCGCACGGACGGCCCCTGGACGTACCGGGTGCCGGCCGGCGGCAGCACCAGCGACTTCTTCAACGCGGTGGCCTACAACAACGGCTGGTACGACTTCACCGTCACGGTGGACGCCGACAGCAGCTGGTCGCAGCGGTTCACCGGCCACCTGGAGACCGGCGCCCCCAGCGTCAGCGGCTGACCGCCCCGCCCGAGGGGCCCCGGGGGAACCACGGATCGTGGACCTCCCGGGGCCCCTCCGGCGTCAGCAGGGTGAGCGTGAGCGGCGCCGCCGCGTACTCGGCCAGCAGCACCGAGCCGTGCCGGGTCTCCAGCTCGGCCTGCACGGGCACGCGCAGCTTGCTCAGCGCGCGCCGCAGCTGCAGCGCGTCCCGCCGGCTGACCGGCTGCGGGGCGCGCACCACCAGCCGCAGCGGGCTGAGCGGTCCGGTCACCGGCACGCCGGTGCCCAGCTCGTAGCCGACGGCGCCGATCGGGCCCCAGGCCAGCCGGTGGTCCGCCGCCAGCTCGCCGACCGCCGGCAGCAGGGCGAGCCCCGGGACCTGCGCGACCCGGCCCGGCGCCAGCAGGGCCCGCCGGGCCGGGAGCTGCTCGGGACGGAAGGTGCGGGCCACCGCCGCCCAGGGCGCGAGCGCGTGCAGCAGCTGGCCGCGGTGCGGGCCGCGCACCGTCACCGGGATCCAGTGCTCGGGCGCCGTGACGTCCCCGGTGCAGCGCACCGGGTGCGGGGTGTCCACCGGGGAGCCGACCACGGCGGGCGCCCTGGCGACCGTCACCCACGGGTGCGCGCGGAGCACCGCCCGTGCCCAGTCCGGGAGTTCGCCGCCGCCGAGCGGGCGCAGCGAGCCGGGGCACTGCATGAGCAGCAGGTCGTGCGGGCCGGGCAGCCGCCCGTCCAGCGCGGCGAGCGGCCCGACCAGGCGGCGCGGGCCGCCGTGCTGTTCGTCGATGGCGTTCCTCACACCCCCACCGTCCGCCCGGCCGGGACCGGCCCGCTACGGCCCTTCGATGCGTTCGACCGGGACCAAAGACTCAACGCACGCCGCGTCGAGGCCCGACGTGCGCCCGTCCGGTCGTGGTGTGAGAGTGGGGGACAGCCCGGTATCCGTCCGGAGGAGGAGTCATGGGCATCTTGGACAGGATCTTCCACAGGGGGCACGAGGCCGCCGGGCCGGACGCCACCGAACGGGCCGCGCTCGCGCACGACGAGGCGGCCGACGCGTACAGCGACGACATCGAGCGGACGCGCGAGATGCACGAGTCGCAGCGGCAGCAGGTCCAGGACCAGGCCGAGGCCGACCGGCGGGCCGCCGAGAACATGACGGCCGAAGGCGACCCCTGGGACTGATCCGAAGGACACTCCCTAGCCCCTCGGCGGCAGCGGCGGGCGCCGCAGGTCCGGCCGGGGGGTGTCGTCCGGCGGGGGCGCGGCGGCGGGGGCGTCCTCCAGCAGCTCCAGCGCCAGCTGGACGGCCGTGTGCAGTTCCGGGTGCCGCCCGCCGGCCCAGTCGCGCGGGCCCCGCAGCACGTGCACGTCGGGTTCGACGCCGTGGTTCTCCACGGACCAGCCGAGTCCGCCGGTGAACCAGGACGCGTTCTTCGGCACCGAGATCTGGGTGCCGTCGCCGAGGGTGTGCCGCCCGGTCATCCCGACCACCCCGCCCCAGGTGCGGGTGCCCACCACCGGTCCGAGGCCGAGCAGTTCGATCGCCGCGATGATCACGTCGCCGTCCGAACTGGTGGCCTCGTCGGCGAGGGCGACCACCGGCCCGCGCGGGGCGTTGCGCGGCCAGCGGACGGGCTGGCGGTCGCGGGTGAAGTCCCAGGCGAGGACGCGCCGGGTGAGCTTCTCCAGGACGAGTTCGGAGACGTTGCCGCCGGCGTTGCCGCGGACGTCGAGCACGAGGGCGGGCTTGTCGAGCTCGCGGCGCAGGTCGCGGTTGAACTGCGCCCAGCCGGAGCCGCCGAGGTCGGGGATGTGCAGGTAGCCGCACCGCCCGTCGCTGAACTCCCGTACCAGGGCGCGGCGTTTGACCACCCAGTCCTGGTAGCGCAGCGGCCGTTCGTCGGTCAGCGGGGTCACCGTGATCCGCCGCACGGGGGAGTCGGGGTCGCTGCGCAGGCCGATCTCGACGGTGGTGCCGCCGGTGCCGGCGAGCAGCGGGAGCGGGCCGCGCACCGGGTCGACCGGGCGCCCGCCGATCTCCAGCAGTTCGTCGCCGTCGCGCACGCCCTGGGCGGCGAGCGGGGCGCGGGCGCGCGGGTCGGAGGACTCGCCGGGCAGCACCCGGTCGACCAGCCAGCGGCCGTCGGGGGAGCGGTGGGCGTTGGCGCCGAGCAGGCCGAGCGGCTGCTGGGCGAGCGAGGGGCCCTCGCCGCGGCGGGACGGGGTGACGTAGGCGTGCGAGGTGCCGAGTTCGCCGAGGAGTTCGCGCAGCAGGTCGGCGAAGTCGTCCGGCCCGGCGATCCGGTCGAGCAGCGGCTCGTACTGGGCGACCAGGGCGGGCCAGTCGAGGCCGGACATCCGGTCGTCCCAGAACTGGTCCCGGACGATCCGGGCGGCCTCGTGGTAGGCCTGGCGCCACTCGGCGGCGGGGTGCACGGTGTGGTTGATCCGGCGCAGGTCCACCGGGGTGCCGGCGGAGGGGGCGCCGACCGGGACGATCCGCAGGGTCCCGGCCGAGTAGACCGCGATCGAGCCGCCGTCGCCGGACACCGCGTACCCGTCGAGCTTGTCGACCAGGGTGGAGCGGGTGCCGCGGGCGAGGTCGAAGTGCTCCAGCGAGGGGCGGCCGGAGGTGTCGTCCGGGCTGGTGAAGGTCTGTCCGAGGGTGCCGGAGATCGGCCAGCGCAGCCAGACCAGGCCGCCGCGGACGGCGTCGGTGGCCGAGTACTTGGAGGCGATCACCGGGAACTGCAGCAGCCGCTCGCCGATGCCCTGCGGGTCGACCCGGACGGTGCCGTCGCCGCCGCCGTCCCCGCGCGGGCCGCCGTCCTCGGCCGGTGCGGCGAACGGGGACGGGGTGTCGGCGGTGAGCGGGACGAGGTAGGGGCGGCAGCCGAGCGGGAAGGAGAGGTCGCCGGTGTGGACGTCGTGGACGGGGTCGAAGCCGCGCCAGGACAGGAAGGCCAGGTAGCGGCCGTCCCGGGTGAACACCGGCTGCTCGTCCTCGAACCTCCCGTCGGTGACGTCGGTGATCGGGGCGGGCGCGTCGGCGCGGGTGAGCCGGATGCGGCGCAGCGAGCGCCCGGCGGCGGGCTGGGACCAGGCGATCCAGTGGGAGTCGGGGGAGAACCGGGCGCTGGAGACGGGCCCGTGGGCGGAGGCGGCGACCTCGCGGACGTCGCCGTCGGCGGCGGTGACGAGCAGCAGCCGCCCGTCCGAGGTGGCGGCGGCCAGCCGGGTGCCGTCGGTGGAGGCGGTGAGCTCCAGGACGCGGCCGAGCCGTCCGGCGGCGAGCACCCGGTGGCGGTGCCGTTCCCCGCTGGTGTGTTCGAGCGGGCCGTCATGCCCGGGCAGCGGCATCACCTCGACGGCGTCCGCGCCCTCGGCGTCGGTGATCCAGGCGGCTTCGCCGGTGTGCCCGAGCATGACCGGCAGGCGGGTGCGCACCCCCGGGGTGTCGGCGAGCGCGCGGGCCGGGCCGTCCTTGTGGGTGAGCCAGTACTGGCTGCCGCGCACCGTGATCACCCCGGTCCGGCCGGTCTGGTCGCAGGCGAGGTCCTTGACCTGGCTCGCGGCGCCGACCTGGTAGGGGCGGCGCCCGGCCCGCGCACCGCCGAGCGGGACGTGCAGCCGGTGCGGCGCGGGGGCGTCCAGGCCGTCCAGCAGCCAGAGGTCGCCCGCGTGCTGGTAGACGATCCGGGTGCCGTCGGTGGCGGCCTCGCGGGCGTAGTAGGAGGCGTGGTCGGTGTGGCGGCGCAGGTCGGTGCCGTCGGGCCGGCAGGAGTAGAGGTTGCCGATGCCCTCGTGGTCGGAGAGGAAGGCGATCCGGTCGTCGGGGGGCTCGCCGACGGTCATCGGTGAGGCGAGGTGGCCGCGGTGGCCGGGGAGCACCTGCTCGCCGTCCACCCAGAGCCGGCCGGTGGCGCCTCCGCGGTAGCGCTTCCACGCGGCGGGCTCGTGCGGGGCGGCGCCGGTGAGCAGGACGGTGCGGTCACGGCTCATCTGGGCGTCGCCGACCGGTCCCCAGGGCATCCGGCGGCCGGGGGAGCCGTCCGGGGGCAGCGCGTGCGCCCAGGTGTAGTGGCCGAAGGGCTCGTGGAAGGAGGTGACGGCGAGCACCTCGCCGTCCGGCAGCCAGCCGCGCACCCGGGTGTCCTGGCTGCCCCAGTGGCTGAGCCGCTGCGCCTCGCCGCCGGTGGTGGGGGCGGTCCACACCTCGGGGGTGAGGCCGAGCCAGCTGGTCCAGGCGAGGGTGGCGCCGTCGGGGGAGAAGCGGGGGTGGCTGACCCGGGTGCGGTCGCAGGTGACCCGCCAGGCCCGGTCGGTGGTGGCGCCGCCGGTGAGCCGGGCGATCCAGACGTCGTCCTCCGCGGTGAAGGCGAGCAGGTCCCCGTGCAGGTGGGGGTAGCGGAGGTAGCCGGGCGAGGTCACCCCTCCATCCTTCGACGGGGTGTCACGCCCGGCAACCGGGGCGGGCCGCGGGGGCGGGCCCCGACCGGTCTGGACCATTGACACCGCCCCGCCGCATCCACTTCAGTGGTCTAGTCCAACTTGGGTGCCAGGCCGGGCCGTTCCCCCCACTGGCGCGTGCTCCGGCGTGCCCTCGGACGTCCCCCACGACCACGCCCCGCAGGAGCCCCCGCATGAGCAGAACTCCCCCGACCTCCCGTCGGCGCCCGTCCCGCGCCGCGCTCGCCGCCGGCACCGCCTCCGCCGTCGCCGCGGCCACCCTGGCCGGCCTCACCCTGGGCCTCGCCCCCGCCGCCTCGGCCGGCGAGTTCCTGGTCAACGGCGGCTTCGAGTCCGGCTCGCTCGGCCCCTGGAGCTGCTCCGCCGGCACCGGCAGCGTCGTCGCCAGCCCGGTGCACAGCGGGAGTCACGCCCTGGCCGGGGCCGCCGGCGCGAGCGACACCGCCCAGTGCGCGCAGACCGTCGCCGTCGCCCCCGGCACCACCTACACGCTGAGCGCGTGGGTCAACGGCTCGTACGTGTACCTCGGCGTCGACGGCGGCGGCCCGAGCACCTGGACCCCGGGCACCGGCGGCGCCTACCAGAAGCTCAGCGTCAGCTTCACCACGGGCGCCACGCAGACCAGTGCCACCGTGTACACCCACGGCTGGTACGGCCAGGGCACCTACTACGCGGACGACGTCTCGCTCGACGGGCCGGGAGCGCCGAGCCCGAGCCCGACGTCGACTCCTACGCCCACCGCGTCGCCCACGCCCACCGCGACCCCGACCGGCACCCCGACGGGCACGTCCACCGGCACCCCGACCGGTACGCCCACCGGCACCCCCCAGCCCGGCGGCCACGCCCTGGTCGGCTACCTGCACGCGAGCTTCGCCAACGGCGCCGGCTACACCCGGATGGCCGACGTCCCGAACTCCTGGGACTTCATCGACCTCGCCTTCGGCGAACCCACCTCGCCCACCTCCGGCGACATCCGCTTCAACCGCTGCTCCACCACCGACTGCCCGACCGCCGAGTCCGACGCCGACTTCAAGGCCGCGATCGCCGCGAAGCGCTCCCAGGGCAAGAAGGTGCTGATCTCGATCGGCGGCCAGAACGGCCAGGTCCAGCTCACCACCACGGCCGCCCGGGACGCCTTCGTCAGCTCGGTCTCGGCGATCATCGACAGGTGGGGCCTGGACGGCCTGGACATCGACTTCGAGGGCCACTCGCTCTCCCTCGACGCCGGCGACACCGACTTCAGGAACCCGACCAGCGCGGTCATCGTCAACCTGATCTCGGCGCTGAAGACCCTCAAGGCCACGTACGGGCCTGCCTTCGTGCTGACCATGGCGCCGGAGACGTTCTTCGTCCAACTCGGCTACCAGTACTACGGTTCCGGCCCGTGGGGCGGCCAGGACCCGCGTGCCGGCGCCTACCTGCCGGTCATCCACGCGCTGCGCGACGACCTCACCCTGCTGCACGTCCAGGACTACAACTCCGGCTCCGTCATGGGCCTGGACAACCAGTACCACTCGATGGGCGGCGCCGACTTCCACGTCGCGATGACCGACCTGCTGCTCAAGGGCTTCCCGGTGGCGGGCAACACCAACAACGTGTTCCCGCCGCTGCCCGCCTCGAAGGTCGCCATCGGCATGCCGGCCACCACCAACGCGGGCAACGGCTACGTCGCCCCGGGCGAGGTGGACAAGGCCCTGGACTGCCTGACCAAGCTCACCGACTGCGGGACGTACGTGCCGCGTTCGGGTGCCCAGCCGAACCTGCGCGGGCTGATGACCTGGTCGATCAACTGGGACCGGTTCGGGGGAGGGGAGTTCTCGAAGAACTTCGACGCCTACTACGGCCGCTGACCCGCGGCCTCGCAGTCCCGAAGTCCCGCAGTCCCGTGCTTGAACCTCACACCGGTGTGAGGTTCGAGCATGGTCCGCATGACGACCGCACAGAACACGCAGACCACGCAGACCGCGAAGCCCGTATCCCGTACGGCACTTCCGTACCCCGCCCTGCTCGCGCTCGCCACCGCGGTGTTCGTCACCGCGCTGACCGAGACCCTGCCCGCCGGTGTCCTGCCCGGGATGAGCGGGTCCCTCGGCGTCGGCGAGTCGGCGACCGGCCAGACCGTCACCGTCTACGCGCTCGGCACCGCCGCCACCGCGATCCCGCTCACCGCGGCCACCTCCGGCTGGAGCCGCAAGCGGCTGCTGCTCGTCGCGATGGCCGGCTTCGCCGCCGCCAACACGGTGACCGCGCTCTCCTCGGACTATCCGCTGACGATGGCGGCCCGCTTCGTCGCGGGCGTGGCGGCCGGTCTCGCCTGGGCGCTGCTGGCGGGCTACGCGCGCCGGCTGGTGCCCGCCGAGCTGCAGGGCCGGGCGATCGCGATCGCGATGGCCGGCATCCCGGTGGCGCTCTCCCTGGGGGTCCCGGCCGGCACCTTCGCCGGTCAGGCGCTCTCGTGGCGGGTGCCGTTCCTGGCGATGACGGCGCTGGCGCTCGGCGTGATCGGCTGGACCGCCGCCGTCCTGCCGGACCAGCCCGGCAGGACGGCGGGGGAGCGGGCACCGCTGCGGCGGGCGCTCACGGTGCCGGGGGTCGTGCCGGTGCTCGCCGTGACCCTGCTCTTCGTGCTCGCGCACACCATCCTGTTCACCTACATCGCGCCCTTCCTCGCCCGGGCCGGGCTCGGCGGCTCGACCGACTCGGTGCTGCTGGTCTTCGGCCTGGCCTCGCTGGTGAGCATCTGGTTCGTCGGCGCGCACATCCACCGCAGGCTGCGTGCGCTGACGATCGGCGGCGCGCTGCTGGTCGCGGTGACGGCGGGCGTCCTCGCGGTCGGGTCCGGCAGCGCGCCGCTGGTCTACCTCGCGGCGCTCCTCTGGGGCCTCGGCTGGGGCGGGGTGCCGACCCTGCTGCAGACCGCCGTCGGCGACGCCGGCGGGGAGCAGGCCGACGCGGCCCAGGCGATGCTGGTCACCCTGTGGAACGCCGCGATGGCGGGCGGCGGGGTGGTCGGCGGCCTCGTGCTCGGCCGCCTCGGCACCGGCGCACTGCCGTGGACGGTGCTCGCCCTGGTGCTCCCCGCCCTCGCGGCGGTCCTCGCCGCCCGCACCCACGGCTTCCCGGCCCGCCGCGGCTGACCGAACGCCCTAGCCGAGCAGCAGGTTGGTGCTCAGCAACGAGTCCGCGAGACCCGCCGGGGCGGTCGCGAGGGAACCGGCCGAGTACGGGGGCCGCGGGTCGTACTCGATGACCAGCTGGATCGCCTCGGCGGTCGCGTCCCCGGCGATGCGGCCGGTCAGCGTCAGGGCCAGGTCGATGCCGGCCGAGACCCCGGCGGCCGTGGCGTACTTGCCGTCGATGACGACCCGCTCGGTGCCGGTCGGCTCGGCGCCGAAGCCGGTCAGCGCGTCGAGGCAGCACCAGTGCGAGGTGGCCCGGCGTCCGGCGAGCAGTCCGGCGGCGCCGAGCAGCAGGGAGCCGGAGCAGACCGAGGTGGTCCAGGTGGTGGTCGCGTCCACCCGCCGCACCCAGTCGACCAGTTCCCCGTCGGCGAGGGCCGGCTCGGTCCCGGGGCCGCCGGGCACGAGCAGCACGTCGGCGGTGTCGACCTCGTCGAGGGCGGCGTCGGCGGTGAGCGCGAGGCTCTTCATGTCGGTGCGGACCGGCCCCCGCCGGGCCGCGGTGAACACCACCTCGGCACCGGGGATGCGGGACAGCACCTCGTACGGGCCCACGGCGTCCAGGGCGGTGAAGTCGTCGTACAGCAGGACGGCGATGCGCATCAGTTTCCTCCGGGAGGGCTGGGGTGGAAGCGGCGGCGGTATTCGGCGGGTGGTGCGGCCAGGGTCCGGACGAAGGCGCGCCGCATCGCCTCCGGGGTGCCGTAGCCGCAGGCGCGGGCGATCTCCTCGATCCCGTCCCCGGTGTCCTCCAGGCGGCGCCGGGCGGCCTCCAGCCGGACGCCGTCCACGTACCGGCCCGGGGTGACCCCGACCTCGGCGGCGAAGGCGCGGGCGAAGTGCCGCGGCGAGAGCGCCGAGCGCCGGGCCAGCGCCTCGACCGAGAGGTCCTCCTCGGGGTGCTCGGCGATCCACCGCTGGACCTCGCGCAACGGGTGCCGTGCGGCCACCTGGGCGGCCAGCTGGGTGCTGAACTGGGCCTGGTTGCCCGGCCGGCGCAGGAACACCACCAGGTGGCGGGCGATCAGCAGCGCGGCGTCGCGCCCGAGGTCCTCCTCGACCAGGGCGAGCGCGAGGTCGATGCCGGCCGTGACCCCGGCCGAGGTCGCGACGTGCCCGTCCCGGACGTGGATCGGGTCGGGGTCGACCTCGACGTCGGGGAACCGCCGGGCCAGGGCGTCGCAGTACGCCCAGTGGGTGGTCGCCCGGCGCCCGGCGAGCAGCCCGGCCTCGGCGAGCAGGAAGGCGCCGGTGCACACCGACGCCACCCGCTCGGCCCGGTCGGCCAGCTCCCGGATCCGGGTCACCAGGGCCGGATCCGGCGCGTCCGTGCCCTCCCCGCCGGGCACCAGCAGGGTGTGCACGGGCCCGACGTCGGCCAGGTCCGCGTCCGGCAGCACCCGCAGGCCGCTGCAGTTGCGCACCGGCCCGCCGCCCGCGGCGGCGAGCGTGACCCGGTACGCACCCGGCCGCCCGGCGGCGGCGCCCGCTCCCGCGAACACCTCCAGGGGGCCGGTGACGTCCAGGCTCTGCACGCCGTCGTAGAGGACGACGACCACGCTGCGCGTTCTCATGCGGTCAGCCTGTCAGCGGGCCGGAACGGCAGCAATGACCTGTTTCCCACCTTTCCTGCCACCGGCCGCCCCCGGCCCAGGGGGAACGCCGAAACGCCGGAAGGCCCCCCGCTCTCGCGAAGGGCCTTCCGGCTGTCTGTGCGCCGCCAGGGACTCGAACCCCGGACCCGCTGATTAAGAGTCAGCTGCTCTAACCAACTGAGCTAGCGGCGCCTGCTGACGCGGAGAACATTACCTGGTCAGCGGCGGAAACACACAATCGGCCCGGGGCGCCCCGCCGACGGGCGTCACGCGGTGAGGACGACCTTCCCCCGGACGTGCCCGGTGGCGACCATCCGGTGGGCGTCGGCGGCGCGCTCCAGCGGGAAGGTCTCGGCGACCTCCAGGCGCAGGCCGCCCGCCTCCCACAGCTCGACCAGCTCGGCCAGCCGGGCGGCCGTCCGCTCCGCGCGCAGCTGCCGCAGCCCGAGCCGCTCGGCGGTCGCGTAGTCGACGACCGTGCCGATCCGGTCCCGGTCGGCGACCAGCTCGACCGAGGCCTCCAGCGCGCCCCGCCCGGCGGCGTCGAACGCGGCGTCCACGCCGTCCGGCGCGAGCGCCCGGACCCGTTCCACCAGTCCGTCGCCGTACGCGACCGGGATCGCGCCCAGTTCGCGCAGGTAGTCGTGGTTGCGCTCGCTCGCGGTGCCGATCACGGTCGCGCCGTAGGCCCGGGCGAGCTGGACGGCCACCGTGCCGACGCCGCCGGAGGCGCCGTGCACCAGCACGGTGTCGCCCGGGCCGACCTTGAGCAGGTCGAGGGCCATGTGCGCGGTCTGGCCGGAGGCGGAGAGCGAGCCGGCCTGCTCCCAGGGCATCCCGGCCGGTTTGGCGACCAGGTGCGAGGTGTCCACGACGACGAACTCGGCCTGGCTGTCGAGTACCCGGAAGCCGATCACCTCGTCGCCGACCTCCCAGCCGTAGCTGCCGGGTCCGAGCTGGTCGACCACGCCGGCGAACTCGTTGCCGAGCACCAGCGGGCCCTCGGCCACGACGCCCGGCGGCCGGAAGCCCGCCCGGATGGCGAGGTCCACCGGCTGCACCCCGGCGGCGTACACCCGGACCCGCACCTGGCCCGGCCCGGCGGTGGGGGTGGCCACCTCGACGACCCGCAGGGCCTCCGGGCCGCCGGGCTCGGGGACGGTGACTGCCTTCATCGGGGGGTCCTGCCTCTCGTCGGTGGTGCGGCCGGTGCTTCCTTCCGATCATCTGACCTCAAGTGCGCTTGAGGTCAACTGCCTTCCCGGCGTGTCCTCCCGGATGGGCGCATTGTCAGATTTATCCTGGGCGGCGCTCAGCCGTCCGTCGCCCGGTCGTCCCCGCCGTCCGCCGCGGGCCGTCCGCCGCCCAGCCGTCCGTCGTCGAGAGGAAACCCCCCGTGGGCCAGCTGCCCCTGTTCTTCCTGGTGCTGCTCGCCTCGGTGGTGACCCTGCCGCTCGCGCGCCGCACCGGCGTCCCGCAGCCGGTCCTGATGACGCTGCTCGGCATCGTCATGGCGCTCGTGCCGCAGATCCCGGACATCTCCGTCGAACCCGAGCTGATCCTCCCGCTGGTCCTGCCGCCGCTGATCTTCGCCGTCGCCCGGCGCTCCTCGGTGCGCTACTTCAAGGCCAACATCCGCTCGATCCTGCTGCTGGCCGTGGCCCTCGTCGTGGTCACCACGATCGCGGTGGCGGGCGCCGTCCACTGGCTGCTGCCCGCCCTGCCGCTCGCCGCGGCCGTCGCGGTCGGCGCGCTGGTCTCCCCGCCCGACCCGGTCGCGGCCGTCGCCGTGGCCGGCAGCGTCGGCCTGCCGCGCCGCCTGGTCGCCATCCTGGAGAGCGAGGGCCTGTTCAACGACGTCACCGCGATCGTCATCTACTCGCTCGCCATCGACGCCGTGGTCGGCGGCGACTTCTCGCCCGGCCACGCGGTGCTGCGCTTCGTCCTGTCGGCGGTGCTCGCCGTCGTCGTCGGCGTCGCGCTCGGCTGGGTCAACACCAAGCTCGCCGAGCTCCTGGAGGACCCGACCCAGCAGGTCGCGCTCAACCTCCTGGTCCCGTTCGCCGCCTACACGATCGCCGAGGAGATCCACGGCTCCGGCGTGCTCGCCGTCGTCGTCTGCGCGCTCTACCTCGCCGAACGGGCCGCCGACGCGGACGCCGTCTCCTACCGGCTGGTCGGCAACGCCTTCTGGGAGGTCGTCGAGATCCTCATCACCGGCGTCGCCTTCGGCCTGATCGGCCTCGAACTCGCCACCGTGCTCAAGGAGGCCGGCCAGGGCTGGACCGGCTTCATCGGCGACGCGAGCATGGTGATCGCGGTCGTCGTCGTGGTCCGCCTGCTCTGGCTGCTCCCGGCCGGCTGGCTGTCCCGGCGGCTGCGCGCGGGGGACGACGAGGACACCCCGTTCAGCTGGAAAGAGAGCGTGGTCCTCTGGTGGTCCGGCATGCGCGGGGTCGCCACCGTCGCCCTCGCCCTGGCTATCCCGCTCACCGTCGACTCCGGCGCCGGCTTCCCCGAGCGCGGCCGGCTGGTCTTCATCGCCTTCAGTGTGGTGCTGTTCACGCTGCTCGTCCAGGGCCTGAGCCTGCCCTGGCTGGCCAAGCGCTTCCAGCTCGACCTCGACCAGGACCGGCACGAACAGGCCGTCCGTCAGCTCTGGTGGCGCGCCGCCCGGGCCGGGCTCGACCGGCTGGGCGAACTGGAGGAGCAGGACCGGATGCCCGCCGAGGTCGCCGACCGCCTGCGGGACCGTCAGCACGACCGGCTGGCCCGGCTCTGCCCCGAGAAGTACGCCGAGGAGGAGGCCTCCGAGGCGAAGCTGCGGCTCTCCCAGTGGCGGGCCGCCCGGGACGTCGAGCAGGAGATGATCGCCGCCTCGCGGCGCGAGATGCTGGTCGCCCGCAGCGAGCTCGGCGCCGACCCGGAGCTCGTCGACCAGGTGCTGCGCGGGCTCGACCTGCGCTCCGAACGCAAGTGACGCGCCGTTCGTGCCGGAGCGTCCACCCGGAGTCCACCGCAGTCCACCCGCAGTCCACCGCACTCCGGACGTGCCCGTACGGAATGTGCGCCGCTCCCTCCGGCGTTGCATAGGCTGGCCCCGGGCAGGCCGTCAACGGAGTCGGCGCACCACCGGAACCCGCACGACCTCGCGAAGAGACCCTCACCGCCTGGCCCTGCCGGTATCTGCACCCAGATGAATCGAGGAACACCGATGTCGGAGACCAGCGCCGACGCCCGCACGCCGCTCGACCGCACCCCGCAGTGGGCCGCCCTCGGCAAACACCGCGCCGAGTTCGGCGACACGCACCTGCGCGAGCTGTTCGCCGCCGACCCCGAGCGCGGTCGCCGCTACACCCTCGGGGTCGGCGACCTGCACGTCGACTACGCCAAGCACCTGGTCACCGACGAGACCCTGGAGCTGCTGCGCGAGCTCGCCGCGGCCACCGGCGTCGCCGAGCTGCGGGACGCGATGTTCCGCGGCGAGAAGATCAACAACACCGAGCAGCGCGCCGTCCTGCACACCGCGCTGCGCGCCCCGCGCGGCGCCGTCGTCGAGGTCGACGGCGTGAACGTCGTGCCCGGCGTGCACGCCGTCCTCGACAAGATGGCCGCCTTCGCCGACCGGGTCCGCGGCGGCGAGTGGAAGGGCCACACCGGCAAGCCGATCCGCACCGTCGTCAACATCGGCATCGGCGGCTCCGACCTCGGCCCGGCCATGGCCTACGAGGTGCTCCGCTCCTTCGCCAAGCGTGACCTCGACGTCCGCTTCGTCTCCAACGTGGACGGCGCCGACCTGCACGAGGCCGTCCGCGACCTGGACCCCGCCGAGACGCTGTTCATCGTCGCCTCGAAGACCTTCACCACCATCGAGACCATCACCAACGCGGTCTCGGCCCGCACCTGGCTGCTCGACGGACTGGACGCCGGCACCGGGGCGGTGGCCAAGCACTTCGTCGCGCTGTCCACCAACGCCCAGGGCGTGCACGACTTCGGCATCGACACGGCCAACATGTTCGAGTTCTGGGACTGGGTCGGCGGCCGCTACTCCTACGACTCGGCGATCGGCCTCTCGCTGATGCTCGCCATCGGCCCGGACGCCTTCCGCGAGATGCTGGACGGCTTCCACCTCGTCGACGAGCACTTCCGCACCGCCCCGCCGGAGGAGAACGTCCCGCTGCTGCTGGGCCTGCTCGGCGTCTGGTACGGCGCGTTCTTCGACGCCCAGGCGCACGCGGTGCTGCCCTACTCGCACTACCTGTCCAAGTTCACCGCCTACCTCCAGCAGCTGGACATGGAGTCCAACGGCAAGTCGGTGGACCGCGCGGGCAACCCGGTGAACTGGCAGACCGGCCCGGTCGTCTGGGGCACCCCGGGCACCAACGGCCAGCACGCCTACTACCAGCTGCTGCACCAGGGCACCAAGGTGATCCCGGCCGACTTCATCGGCTTCGCCCGGCCGGTCGCCGACCTGCTCCCGGGCCTGGTCCCTCAGCACGACCTGCTGCTGGCCAACTTCTTCGCCCAGACCCAGGCGCTGGCCTTCGGCAAGACCGCCGAGGAGGTCGAGGCCGAGGGCGTGCCGGCCGAGCTCGTCCCGCACAAGACGTTCAAGGGCAACCACCCGACCACCACCGTCCTGGCCGGCGAGCTGACCCCGTCGGTGCTCGGCCAGCTGGTCGCGCTCTACGAGCACAAGGTGTTCGTCCAGGGCGCGATCTGGAACATCGACTCCTTCGACCAGTGGGGCGTCGAGCTGGGCAAGGTGCTCGCCAAGCGGATCGAGCCGGTGCTGCTCTCCGGCGAGGGCGCCGAGCAGCTGGACAGCTCCACCGCCGAGCTGGTCGCCCGCTACCGCGCGCTGCGCGGGCGCTGAGCCGTCGGGCCGCCCGTCCCCCCCCGGCGGGCGGGCCCCCGCCCGCCCCGCGCCCCCCCACCCCGAAAAGCCCGCGGGGCCCCCCCGCACCCGCAGGGGCGGCGCCGGGGGGGGGGGCCCGCCCC
>NZ_JBHWGD010000085.1:8469-28270 GCF_042733235.1 Kitasatospora sp. NPDC059722 | reverse complement strand
GGTCCGGCCTGTGCTGGCCGGGCCCTTCTCGTCGTTCCGCTCGTCAGCGCACGCGGGTCGAGAACAGCCGCGCCGACCAGTACACCGACAGGACGGTCATCACGACGACGACCAGCAGCCCCTGCCAGACCACGGCGTCGCCGGCGTGCCCCGAGAACAGCGCCCGCATGCCCTCCACGGCCCAGTAGAAGGGGTTCCAGTGAGCGGCGGAGCGCAGCCAGTCGGGCGCGAGGGTGAGCGGCAGCAGCACGCCCGACAGGAGCGCGATCGGCTGCGCGATGGTGTTCACGACCGGTGCCATCGCCGCGTCCGTCGGCACCATGAGCGCGATGCCGAAGGAGATCGCCGAGGTCATCAGTGCCAGCAGGCCGAGCAGCAGGTAGGCGAGCAGGAGGTTGAGCGGGCTCACCCGCAGCCCGAACGGCAGCGCGATCAGCGTGATGAGGACGGCCTGCACCAGCAGCGCCACCATCTCCCGCAGCGCGCGCCCGAGCAGCAGCGCCAGACGGCTCACCGGCGTCACCCGGGAGCGTTCGATGATGCCGGCCTTGAGCTCGCCGAGCAGGCTGAAGCCGGTGAACAGGCCGCCGAAGATGCACAGCACCGCCAACAGGCCCGGCACGTAGACCTGGTAGGCGTCGGCGTAGCTGCTCGCGCCCTCGGGGGCGAGCACCTTCTTGAGCAGGGGCGCGAACAGCAGCAGGTAGAACAGGGGCTGGATGATTCCGACGGCGATCCAGACCGGGGTGCGGATCATCAGCAGCAACTGCCGCTGGAAGACCAGCCAGGTGTCACGGGCGAGCTTCACGCGAACTCCTTCCAGGTGGCGGCTCAGGCGGTCTGCTCCAGCGAGCGGCCGGTGCGGGCCAGGAACACGTCGTCCAGGCTGGGCCGTTGGAGCTGGACGGTGCCGGGTGTGACGCCCGCGCCGTCCAGTGCGCGCAGCAGTCGGGGGATCGCGGCCGCGCCGTCGTCGAGGTAGAGCCGCAGCCCGTCCTCCCCCCGCAACTCCAGTCGGTGCAGGTACGGTTGGGTCCTCAGGACCTCGGCGGCGCGTTCGGCGGCGCCCTCGGTGGTGTCGGCCAGGCCGACCAGCACGACGTCCCCGGAGATCTCTCGCTTGAGCGCCTCGGGGGTGCCCTCGGCCACGACCCGGCCGTGGTCGACGATCGCCACCCGGTCGCACAGCGCGTCGGCCTCGTCGAGGTAGTGGGTGGTGACGACGACGGTCATGCCTCCGGAGCGCAGCCGCTTGATCTCCGCCCACACGTGCGCCCGGCTGGCCGGGTCGAGGCCGACGGTGGGTTCGTCGAGGAAGAGCACGCGCGGTTCGTGGATCACTCCGAGCGCGATGTCCACCCGCCGGCGCTGGCCACCGGAGTACGTCGCGCACGGGCGGTCGCCGAACTCGCCCAGGTCGAAGGCCTTGAGCGCGTCCTCGGCGGCCCGGACGGCACGCGCCTTGGGGGCGCCGTGCATCCGGGCCTGGAGGACGAGCTCCTCGCGCGCGCTGACGCCGTCGGTGGTGCCGCCGCCCTGGGCGACGTAGCCGATCCGGCGCCGCACTTCCGCCGGGTCGGCGAAGAGGTCGGCGCCGGCCACGGTCGCCCGGCCGCCGTCGGGGCGGATCAGGGTGGCGAGCATGCGCAGGGTGGTGGTCTTCCCGGCGCCGTTGGGGCCGAGGAAGCCGTGGATCTCGCCCGCGTCGACGGTGAGGTCGATGCCGCGGACGGCGTCGACGGTGGTGTCCTCACCGCTCCTGCGGGAGGTCTTCTTGCGGTAGGACTTGCGCAGTCCCGTGGTCTCGATCAACCGGAACTCCCGTGCGGGGATGGGCGGCCGGCACACCGGTCCAGGTGCGGCCGGGCCGCTGTCGGGCGCCACCCTAGGGCGTCGGCCGGGCGGAGACAATGGCCTAGACCAATGGACGTGCGATCTTCCGGTCTGCTAAAGGGGCCCGGCCGCGGGCCCGTTGAGCAGCGCCTCCAGCCGGTCGGCCGCCGTACGGGCTCCGCCGCCCGCCAGCAGCCCGGCGCCGACCCGGGCGGCCGCCGCCCGGTACCGCTCGTCGTCGAGGACGCCGCGCACCGCCCGGGCGAGCCCCTCCGGCGAGACCCGCGCGAACGGCACGCGCACCCCCGCCCCCGCGGCCTCGACCTGCGCCGCGACGAACGGCTGGTCGTGCCGGATCGGCGCGGTGACCAGCGGAATCCCGTGCGCGAGCGCCTCGCCGACGGTGTTCATCCCGCCGTGGCAGAGCACCGCGTCCAGGGTGCCGCGCGCCATCATCTCCAGGATCGGCGCGCGGTCCACCGCGACGGCGTGCGGCGGGAGTTCGGGCAGGAGCTCGTGCGGCGCCGCGAACACCGGCTGCACGTCCTCCCCGCACAGCTCCAGCGCCCGGACGGCCCGGGCGTGGAAGTCCGCACCGAGCTCGCCGGCCAGTGTGCCCATGGTGACCAGGACGCGCCGGCGCCCGGGCAGCAGGCGCTCCCACGGGAACGACGGGTCGGCCGGCCGCTCGCCGTGCACCGGCCCGACCAGCGCGTACTCCGGTGGGTGTGCGCCGGCGCCGGTGAGGGCCGGCCCGGTGGTCGCGAGCACCAGCGCGGGGGAGAAGCGCGGGTCGGTGAACTCCTCCGCGGGAAGCCCGGCCCGCTCCCACAGACCCTGGAGGAGCCCGGTCATCCAGGCCTCGACCTGCGGCAACGCCCGGTACGGTCGGCCGAGTTCCATCGCGCCCGGTGCGAAGCTCGCCCAGGGCAGCCCGTGCCGGTGTGCGACGATCGCGCCCGCCGGGGTGTGCTGGTCGACCAGCACGACGTCCGGCCGGTGCTCGCGCACGATCGCGTCCAGCGGCTTCGCGGTGAACCGCGCGTAGGGCACGATGAAACCCTCCCAGAGCGAGCGCAGCGCGGCGAGCCCGTGCCCGCCCTGCGCGCGGAACGCCCGGGTGCCGGTGCCGAGGACGTGTGCGCCTGGCCCGAGGAGCGGACGCAGGACGGTCTCGGTGCCGGTCCACAGGACGTCGTGGCCGCGCTGCGCGAGCTCGGCGGCGATGCCCGCGGCCGGGTTCACGTGCCCGGTCAACGGGGGCATGACGAGGAGGAACCGGCTCATGCTCCCGCCTCCCCGGAGATCAGTCGCTGCACGTCGTCCATGGTGAGCGCCTCCAGCGCGGCGAGGTCCAACCGGGCGCGCAGCGCGGCGAGATCGGCCCTCGCTCCGAACCGTTCGCGCAAGCCCTCGGCCAGCGCCGCGAGTTCGGTCTCGTCGAGCAGGAGGTCGCCGTCGAGCCGGGCGTCCGGCGTCACGCGGGACGCCCACCCGGGCGGTGCGGCGGCGGCCCCGACCAGCAGTGCGACGAGGTCGGGGCGGACGGATGCGGCCCCCGCGCATGCGGGAAGTTCGGGATCGTTCACGGGAAGGCTCCACCTGCTCGACGGCACGGGGCGGGCGCGACCGGCGGCGGTGGCCGGTGCGGAGGAAAAGCGAAGGGAATGCGAGAAACGCGAGGAGAGTGCGAAGAGAAGGAGCCCGCGATCACTTGTGCGACCGGTCCGGGCGTGGGAATACTAGCCCGCGTGACCGCACTGGAGGCAGTGGCCGTTCACCTCCCCCCGCACGCCGTGCCCATCGAGGCGGTGGGCGAGCGCATCGGCCTGACCCCACGTCAACTCAAACTCTTCCGCCGCTTCCACGGCCTGGACCAGCTGCGACTGGACCCGGACGGGACGCTGCCCGACCTGCTCGACGCCGCCGTCGACAACCTCACGGAGCTGCGCGGACGCGAACGGCACGTCCGTTTCGTGATCCACGCCCGCAGCATGCCGGTGGCGGTGCCCTACCCGCTCAACCCCCTGCACGACCTGATCGCCCGGCGCGGCCTCGCCCACGCCAACGCCTTCACGGTGACCCACCACGCCTGCGCGGTGGGCCTGTTGGCGATCGACCTGGCCGGCCGCCTGCTGGCCGGCGACCCGGACCCGGAGGCGCTGGCCCTCGTCGTCGCGGGCGAGAAGACCTTCACCAGGGACGCCCAGGTGGTGCCCGAGACGGGCGTCTTCGCCGAGGGCGCCGCCGCCTGCCTGGTCCGCGCGACCGGCGAGCGGCACCGCGTGCTGTCCTTCGCGGTGCGCCAGCGCCCCGAGTTCGACGGCCGGCTGGCCGAGGACCCGGACCTCCTCGCCCGCTACCAGCGCGAGTACCCGGTCGTGCTGACCGAGGCGATCGAGGCCGCCCTGGACCAGGCAGGTCTGGACCTCTCGGACCTGGCCGCGGTGCTTCCGCACAACGTCAACCAGGCCTCCTGGCGGATGCTGGCGCGCCGGATCGGGCTCCCGGTGGAGAAGGTGGTGCTGGACAACGTGCCGTCCGTGGGGCACAGTTTCGCTGCGGACAGCCTGATCAACCTCCACACCGCCACGACGCGGGGGCTGCTCCGCCGCGGCGACCGCTACCTGATCGCCGCCGCCGGGATCGGAGCCACTTTCTCCGCGATGACGGTCCAGTGCTGACGGTCCGTCGGCCTTTGTCCCCCTGGTCTTCATCAGTCACTTCAGCCACTTCCCACGTACGACGGGACGGTTCACCCATGTCGGAACCCGTGGTCCAGACCACTGACCCCGAGCTGCGCGAGCGGATCCTGCACGGCATCGGCGAGCTCCTGCCGCGCGTCCTCAAGCGCGAGCTGCCGGAGATCCCCGAGAACGCCTGCCTCTTCGACGACCTCGGCCTCACCTCGGCCGGCACCATCGAGCTGATCCTCGAACTGGAGGAGTCGCTCGACATCCAGGTCGACGTCGAGCAGATCACCGAGGAGGACCTGCGCTCGGTCACCAGCCTCGCCGACTACGTCGCCGGGCACATCATCCCCGAGGACTGACCGGGTGGCCACGCGCGGCCTGCGGATCACCCGGGCCCGGGCCCGGCGCTTCGACGGCCGGTCGGAACTGTCGCTCGACCCGGACCTGCGCGTCTTCGTCACCGACCTCACCCGCCCGTACGGCCTGCCGGTGCGCGAGGACCTGTTGCGCGCGGGCGCCGGCCACTCCTACGAGGAGATGGCGGCGGGCCTGCTGCGCGAGGAGCTGGCCGACGACGAGCCCGTCGACCTGCTGATCCTGGCCTTCGACTCGCCGGACGTCCGTCCGGGCGCACCGTCCTCGCTGGCGCTGAGCCGCTCCTGTCCGGGGTCGCCGCTCGCGTTCGCGGTCTGCGACCAGGGGCTCGGCGCCGCCTTCACGGCCCTGCGACTGGCCGCCGAGTACCACCGCACCGGATTCTGCCGCCGAGCGGTGGTGGTCGTCGCCGAGCAGACGGCGCTGCACTACGCGCCCGGCGCACCGGTCCGACTGCCCGAGCGGCACGGTGCGGTGGTGCTGGTGTGCGAGGAGGCTCCGGGGGAGTCGATGGACATCCGCCAAATGCCTTGCACGGACGACCCGGAGAAGGAGGTCCGCATGCTCGCCGAGTCGCTGGAGCCGGGAACGGCGCTCGTGCGCGGCCCCGGCGTGGGCGGTCCGACCGCCCAGCCCTTCACCGGCGTGTGGGCGGAACTCGCCGAGGGGCTACCGCAGCACACCCCCGTCCTGGTCGCGAGCTTCGACCGCCGGCTGGGCGTGCTGAACACGCTCGCGCTCCCGTGACCGTCGACGTCTGGCTCATCCCGACCGACCAGCCGGCATCAGTGGCGGAGGAGTTGTGGCACCTCCTCGACGAGAGTGAGCGCGCGCGGTGTGCCGGGGCGGACCCGGTGGTGCGCCGACGCTTCACCGTCGTGCACGGCGCCGTCCGCCAATTGGTCGGCGCCCGGCTCGGCGTGCGTCCGGCCGACGTCGTGTGGCGGCGCGGCCGGCACGGAAAGCCGCTGCCCGAGCGGGCCGGCGGGCTGGAGGTGAACTATTCCGCCTCCGACTCCCTTGCCGCGCTGGCCCTTTCGGATGGGCGGCCGCTCGGCGTCGACGTCGCGCGGATCCACGACCGGCGGGTGGCCGGGCGGGTGGCGGCGCGCTTCTTCCCGGCCGCCGAGGCGCGGGCCGTCCTGGAATCGCCCGAGCGCTTCACGGAGTTGTGGTGCCGCCGGGAGGCCTGTGCGAAGGCGTACGGCGGCCGGCTGGTGCAGTCCTTCGACCTGCCCGTCGACGGTCCGTCGCCGCTGCTGCTCGCGGATGCGGGCGCGCTCGGGCCGGGGCCGGTGTGGCTGTCCGACGTCCCGGTCCCGGGGCCGTTCCGTGCCGCCCTCGCCGTTCTCGGCGAGTCGCCTTGTCATGTCAACTACGAAGTATGGCAAGGGAATTGAGAGCGGAATTCGATGCGCGATGTGGTCTGGACCAGTCGCGGAGGCCGCTGGTAGCGTCCGGGACACATTCCCGCCCCCGGTCCGATCCGGGCAGGCCGAGAGGCGCGTGCGACGTGACACGGACCAGCCGACGGATCACCGTCCGGTACGACGGCGCGAGCAGCGGCACGGGCCCGCTCACGCTTGGCCAGGACAACATGCTCCGCTGCATCCGCAACGACGCCCCCGCGGCGATCAACCGGGAGTCCGTCTGGCCGGTGCCGGACGGCGTCACCGTGCCACAGGCCCTTCGCGCCCTGCGTGAACTCGTCGAGCGGCATGAGTCGTTGCGCACGTCCTTCCCCCGGGGGTCGGGGGAAGACGGCTTTCCCGACCGCCAAGTGGTGCACGCGGAAGGCGAGTTCGACGTCACGGTCGTCGACGCCGCCGACGTTCCGGCCGCCGGACTCGATCCGCTCGCCGAGGCGCTGGGACGCGCCGACGTGGCCCTGCCGTTCGACGTCGCCGCCGCTCCCCGGCTGCGCTTCATCCTGCTCGCCTACGGTGACCGCGTGCTGCGGCTGATCGCCGTCGTGTGCCACGCGGGTGCCGACGGAGCGGCCACCGCCGTGCTCATCGAGGACTGGCTCGACCTCGCGGCCGGCAAGGAGCTCCCGCCCGTCACCGCCCCCACCCCGCTCCGGGTGGCCGCCGTCGAGCGGAGCCCGCGGGGCCTGCGAAGAACCGACGCCGCCCTGCGGCACTGGGCGCGCCTGCTCGCCACCGGTCCGCTCACACCCTTCGCGGACGCGCGGATCGCAGGCCCGCCGGACCACGTCGGAGCCGTGCTGGTCCGGTCCGCCGCCGGAGCCCGCGACCTCGCCGCCGTCTGCCGCCGCACCGGCGCGGGCCCGTCCGTCGTCGTGCTCGCGGCCTTCGCGGCCCTGGCCGCCCAGCGGGCGGGCGGCCACGAGCTGATGATCTCGGCGCTCTCGTCGAACCGGCAGCGCGCCGCGATGACCGACCACGTCGGCACCCTCGCGCAGGACGCGCTGCTGCTCCTCGACACCGGCGTCGCCGACTTCGACCGGCTGGTCGGCCGTGCCAAGTCGGCCGCGCTGCGGGCGTACTGGCACAGCACGCTCGACGCCGAGCAGGTCTGGCGGCTGGTCGAGGACACCGCGCACCTGCGCGGCGCCCGGTACCCCCGGCGGCTGGTGGTGAACGACGTGAGCCAGGCCGTCCCCGACGCCGTGCTCGACACGCGCCCGGCCCCGGCCGCCGACCCCGAGCTGATCAGGCTGCCCGACCAGCCGATCGGCGTCCGGCTGATGTTCACGGTCCTGCGGCACGGGGGCGTGCTGGAGTTCGTGCTGTCCGCCTGTCCGCAGGTGCTCGACGCCGCCGAGACCGAGGCCTTCGCCCGCCGCCTGCTCGCCCTCCTGGCCGCCGCCGCCCACGGCCCGGTCCCGCTGGCCGCCCGGCCGGCGACCCTGCGGGCGGGGGAGTGGCGGCAGGTCGACGGCTCGTGGATCGACCTGGCCGCCCTCCGTACGGTCCTCGCCGAGGTCCTCGGCGCCGCCGCGGTCGTCGAATGCGTCGACGGCCGGCTCGTCGCCCGCCTCACCACCGGCGACCCCGCGCTGACCCCGGCCGTCGCCCACCGGGCCGTGGTCGCGGCGCTGCCCGGCCGGGACACGGTGATGGCGCCGCACCACTACGTCGTCCACGGGCCCGGGGGCACGACCGAGGGCGACGGCCGCGACCCCGTGATCACCGCGCGCCTCGCCGGACTCGCCTGAACGCCGGACCTGCCCGGACGCCGCACCCGCCTGGACCCCGCACCCGCCCGGACGCCGCACCCGCCTGGACCCCGCACCCGCCCGGACGCGGCACCCGCCTGAACCCCGCGCCCGCCCGGACGCCGCACCCGCCCCGGCTCACCTGAACGGAGGAAGACCGAGCGCCCGTCGCCTCACCCCTGGGTGTCCTCCCACTCCCACGAGCACTCCGCCGTCGCCCCCGAGGTGAGCTCCCACGGGCTCGGCACCTCGTGCGGATCCCCGTCGCCGTCCTGGACGGGGAGCCGGTCGATCACCGCGACCAGCGCGGGCGGCAGTTGCGGTGCCAGCCCACGGTGGCAGCGGGACAGGATGTCGCGCCGCACGTCGTCCGGCAGCAGCGGCCGGCTCACCCGCAACGGCCGCGGCCCGCGCGTGCGTTCGGCCGCGGCGAGCTGGTCCGACCAGGCGCGCCAGTAGTCCGCGTCGTCGGTCTCGCCGAGCATCAGGTGGTGCAGGTGCAGGCAGTACGCGGCGGTCCCGCTCCCGGACCCGGCGGCGAAGCGCCACCAGAACTCGGCGCCTTCCTCCCGCCCGGTCGCGTACAGCAGCGCGCCGAACACCTCGGCCCCCTCGGGCTGGATGCGGCGTGCGTTCACCAGCAGGTCGAGCCCGCGCGAGGCGTCCGGCGCGCCCAGCACCAGGGCCACCACGAGGCCCAGTTCGAAGGCGGCCTGCTCGTGCTCGGTCGGCAGGTGGGGCGGTCCTGCGGTGAGTCGGGCCTGACGCAGGGCGGCGATCCGTTCGGCGTGGGCGCGTTCGGGTCGGGGCACGTGGAACGGCGCGCGCCCCTGCCCGGCACTCCGCGCCCCGTCGGGCGGGGGAGTGCCGGGCCCGTCGACCGGCGGGTGCGGCTCGGGCTCGGGTCGTGGCCGGAGCGTCACTGCGCGCCCTCGCTGTCCGGGAGTTCGCCCACCCCGAGCCGCCGCGCCAGCCGCTCCCGGGCGTGCCGCAGGTTGGAGTGCACGGTGGCCACCGGCCGGTCCAGGTAGGCCCCGATCACCTTGACGTGCAGGCCGAGCAGGTAGCGCAGGACGATCACGTCCCGCTGGCGGTCAGGCAGTTCGAGGATCGCCGCGTACAGCCGCACCTCGTCCGCCTCGCTGTGCAGCAGCCCGTTCGCGACCTGCTTGAACGCCCCGATCACGGCCGCGAACGTGACCGCCTCGACCGCCACCGGCTCCTCGCCCGCGACCCAGTCGGCGATGTGCCGGTTCGCCAGCCGCCAGGCGTACGCGGCGGGCTCCTCGAATCGCAGCACCTGGGACCAGCACCGGGCGAGGTCCTCCTTGACCGCTTCCACCACGAGCGTGACGTCGGCGCGGTTGCCTATCCGGGTGAGCGCGAGGGCGTGCCAGGCGGGTTCGTGGGTCTCGCAGAACGCCGAATAGGCCAGCCCCATCCGGACGTTGACGGACTCGCCCGGCACCGCGAGGGCCTCGCGGCCACCCCTGTCGATCGTCATCGAGCCTGCTTTCCGTGGCACCGGCCGGTCGCCGGGCCACCCGAGGGTCGGGCTGTGTGCGCCCATCCTCATTCCATCAGCCCTGTCACTCCAGGCTGCAAAGCGAATACAGATTGTCATCTCATGGGAATGAGTGTCTGGTTGCGTACAAGGCCGAGCGGGACGGGGCCGCGGTTGACCTCCGGCCGGCCTGGGCAGCAATCGATCACGTTGCGCAGCAGGCGCCGCACAGAGGAGAGCGATGAACCGGTACGACGGGGTGGACCTTCGGCTGAACGTCCCGCACTCGGCCCGGATGTACGACTACTACCTCGGCGGCTTCACCAACTTCGCCGCCGACCGCGAGGCCGCGGGCCAGGCGCTCGCGATCGCGCCCTGGCTGCGCGCCGCCGCCCGCGCCAACCGCGCCTTCGTCCACCGCTCGACCCGCGCCCTCGCGCTGGCCGGCATCGACCAGTTCCTCGACATCGGCACCGGCATCCCCACCTCGCCCAACCTGCACGAGACCGCCCAGGGGGTGAACCCGCGCGCCCGGGTCGTCTACGCGGACAACGACCCGATCGTGCTCTCCCACGCCCAGGCCCTGCTCGCCAGCACCCCCGAGGGCCGCACGGCCTACGTCGAGGCCGACGTCACCGACCCGACCGGCCTGCTCGCCGCGCCCGGCCTGCGCGAGACCCTCGACCTCGCCCGTCCGGTCGCGCTCTCCCTCAACGCGCTGTTCCACTTCGTCCCGGACGCGCACGGCGCACGCGAGGTGGTCGAGCACCTCAAGTCGGCGCTCGCCCCCGGCAGCGCGCTGGTGATGACGCACGTCAGCCCGGAGTTCGCCCCGGAGGAGGTCGCCCGGCTGATCCACATCTACGCGGCGGCCGGCACCGCCACCCAGCCCCGCACCCGGGCCGAGTTCACCCGCTTCTTCAACGGCTGGACCCTGATCGCCCCGACGATCGTCCCCACCCCCCGCTGGCGCCCGGCCCCCGACGACCCGGCCGTCACCGACACCGAGGCCGCGTGCTACTCGGGCGTGGCCCTGAAACCGTGAGCCGGTCCGGGTGAGCCGGGCGGGTCCTCCGTCGATCACCCTTCTCGACCACGCCCCCGTCCCGTCATGCCCCGCCCCCGTGGACCGTGCGGCCCCGCCCCTCCTGTCACAGACTGGTGGTGGATCGATGCTGCCCCCGAGGCTGGGAGAAGCATGCTGCTCGGACTCTCGACGGCGCTGGTCGCGACCGTCTGCTTCGGCTTCGGGGCGGTGTTCCAGGCGCGCGGGGCCAGGTCGGCGCCGCGCGCGGACCGGGTGCGGGCGGGCCTGCTGGCGGCGCTCGTCCGCTCGTGGCAGTTCGTCCTCGGCACGCTGCTGGACATCGTCGGCTTCGTGCTGAGCATCGTGGCGCTGCGCAGCCTCCCCCTCTTCCTCGTGCAGGCCGTCACCAACGCGAGCCTCGCCGTCACCGCCCTCGCCGCCGTCTGGCTGCTCGGCGCGCGGCTGCGCCGCGGCGACCTGGCGGGGATCGTGGCGGTGGTCCTCGGCCTGACGCTGCTCGGCCTGGGCTCGGGCAAGGAGGGCCGCGAGTACGCGCCGGCCGCGTTCCACTGGGCGCTGCTCGGCACGACCGTCGTCATGGTGCTGCTCACCGTCGTCCTCGTGCGGCGCAACGGGACGGTCGCCGCGGCCGGCCTCGGCCTGCTCGCCGGCGTCGGGTTCGGCGTGACCAGCCTCGCCGTCCGCGTGCTCGACGCGCACCGGCTGACGTCCGTGCTCGCCGACCCCGTCGCGTACGCCCTCGTGCTGGGCGGGCTCGGCGGCTACCTCGCGTACGCCCTCGCGCTGCAGCGCGGGACGGTGACCGCCGCGACGGCCGCCGGGACGGTCGCCGAGACCTTCGGCCCGGCCCTGGTCGGGGTGGTGGCGCTCGGCGACGCCGCCCGGCCGGGGCTCGAATGGTGTGCGCTGGCGGGCTTCGCGGTGGCGGTGGGCGGCACGTTCGTGCTGTCCCGGTTCGGCGAGCTGGAGGGGGAGTCGGCCGAGGCGCTCGCCCCCGAGGCCGGCACGCGGGCGGAGCCGGCGGTCCCGCCCCGCTAGTCCCGCCCCGCCAGTGCCACGGCAGTGCGCCCCGCAAGGCCCTCCCGGTAGCCCGCGCGGCGCCGCCGTGCGAAGGTGGCTTGCCGGACAAAACGGACGGCGTCCACGTAGGACAGCAGAGCGGCAGGTGCGCGATGGCGGACGAAGCCCACCGAGGGTCCCGACACCCGGGGGCGCCCGAACGCCCCGTGGTGCTGATCACCGGCGCGTCCTCCGGCATCGGCCTGGCCACCGCGACCCGCCTGGCCGAGGCCGGCTGGCGGCTGTTGCTCTCCGGCACCGACCGCGCCCGGCTGGACGAGCTCGCCGCCCGCACCGGCGGCGTCGCCCTGCCCGAGGACCTGAGCAAGCCGGACGGCCCGGCCCGCCTCGCCGAGGCCGCGCTGGAGACGGCCGGCCGGGTGGACGTGCTGGTCGCGAGCGCGGGCCTGGGCTGGCGCGGCGCGTTCCAGGACACCCCGTCCGACACCCTCGACCGGATGATCGAGGTGAACTTCGCCGCCCCCCTGCGCCTGGTGCGCCTCCTCCTGCCGGGCATGCTGGAACGCCGGCATGGGCGGATCGTCCTGCTCGGCTCGATGGCCGGCCAGGTCGGCGTGCGCGACGAGTCCGGCTACTCGGCGACCAAGGGCGGCCTCGCGATGTTCGCCGAGAGCCTCTGGTACGAGCTGCGCGGCACCGGGGTCGGCGTGCGGCTGGTGCTGCCGGGCGCGGTGGAGACCCCGTTCTTCGACCGCCGCGGCACCCCGTACCAGCGCGACCGCCCGCGCCCGGTGTCGGCGGAGCGGGTCGCGGACACCGTCGTGGCGACGATCCGCACCGAGCGCGACCGCCTGTTCGTGCCGCACTGGCTGGGCGTCCCGGCCCGCATCCACGGCGCCGCGCCGGGCGTGTTCCGCCGCATGGCGTCCCGCTTCGGGTGACGGCCCGCCACCTCCTCGCGGCCGCGGCCGCCGTCGAGCTCCTCCACTTGGCCCCGGCCGCTGTCCGCCTCCCGGTGCTGCGCCGCACGGTGGCGCGCCGGACCGCCGGGTTCGGCACGACCCCCGGCCACGTCGCCCTGACGTTCGACGACGGACCGGACCCGCACAGCACCCCGTACGTCCTCGACGCGCTCGACGAACTCGGCGCCCGCGCCACGTTCTTCCTCCTCGGGGCGATGCTCGACCGCGCCCCCGACCTCGGCCGCGAACTCGTCGTCCGCGGCCACCAGGTGGCCGTGCACGGCTGGCACCACCGGCAGCAGTGGTACCCGGCCCCGGCCCGCGACCTGCGTGAACTCCGGCGTGCCACCGAGGCGGTGACCGATCTGTGCGGTGCCCGCCCGCTCTGGTACCGGCCGCCGTACGGCGTGCTGACCGCCGGCCCCGCCCTGGCCGCCCGCCGCCTCGGCCTGCGCAGCGTCCTGTGGACGGCGTGGGGCCGCGACTGGACGGCCGAGGCCACCGGCGAGTCCGTCCACGCCACCGCCCGCCCCGGCCTCACCGGCGGCGCGACGCTCCTCCTCCACGACTCCGACTGCACCTCCGCCCCCGGCTCCTGGCGCGCCACCCTCGCCGCGCTCCCCCTCATCGCCGCCCACTGCCGCGCGCACGCCCTCACCCTCGGCCCCCTCCGAGACCACGCGGTGCCCCCGGACCGGCCGCCGTCCTGAGCGGCCGGTAAATCGCTCGGCCCGCTGGCCGCGCGCTCGATACCCTCGGCCCATGGCCCACGCGAAGACCTCGTACGTCTGCCTGCCCTGCCGGGCCACGTACAAGAAGCCCTACGGCGCGCTGGAGCGCATCTGCCCGCGCTGCGCCGCACCGATGTTCCACGCGGGCTCCGCCTTCGCCGCGCCCCGCCGCCGCGACACCGCGGCCTGGCGGACGCTGTCCGTGCTGCTGAACGCGGGGATCGGCTTCCACAAGAGCTGCTGTGGCGGCCCGGGTTACCGCCCGCGCACCCTGCCCGAGGTCAAGGCCCGCCTCGCCCATGCGCGCAGGACGGGCGAGCCGGCCCACAAGGCGCTGGTGCGTCGCGAACTCCCTTGACACTGCGGCGCCTTACCCCGGCCTCGTCCCGTATCCCAGCCGCGCCCTCACCCCAGCCCCGCCTTCTCCAGTGCCGCGCCGAACCCGGCGCGCCACGCGTCCGGCGTCGCGCCGACGGACGGCGCGGGCTCCGGGCGGGTCAGCGCGGCCAGGGCGTTGCGGACCACGTCGGCCGGGTGGGCGTTCGTCACGTCGGCGTGGCCGAGCTCCAGTTCGTGCTGCAGGTTGTCCCGTCCGTGCCCCTGGACGACGTCGAGCAGCAGCATCCGCCGCCCCAGCGCCCGGGCCTCGCTGCACGTGTCGCCGGAGCTGGTGACGACGAGGTCGGCCGCGGCCATGAGCGCCGGGATCCGCTCGGTGTACCCGAAGGGGTGCAGGCGCGGTTCGCGGGCGGCGGCCCGCCGCAGCCGCCGTTCGAGCTCCGCGTTGCGCCCGGCCACCGCGAGCACGTGCGGCCCGGCGGCCGCGAGGGAGCCGGCGGTCCGGGCGAGCGGGCCGAGGCCCCAGGCACCGGACATGAGGAGCACGCACCGGGCGTCCGGCGGCACGCCCAGCTCCGCCCGTGCCGCGGCGCGCCCCGGCGGGCGGTAGAACGGCGCGCGCAGCGGGGCGGGCAGCACGGCGATCTCCGCGTCCGGGCGGTAGCGCCGCACCGCGCAGGCGGCGACCTCGGAGGTGACGAGGAAGAGGTCCGTCCCCTCCTGCACCCACAGCCGGTGCGGGGTGACGTCGGTGCAGAACACGAAGTGCCTGAAGTCCCGCCCCGGCAGCCGGTTGACGGCCGAGGTCGCGGTGGCGAACACCGACACGACCAGGTCCGGCCGTTGCCGGGCGGTCAGTTCCCGCAGCGCGGGCACCAGCCGGGAGCGGGCCGCCGCGTCGGCGAGCAGCGCGATGCGGGCGCCGGGCCGCAGCGCGGAGAAGTGGAAGGCGTCGTAGACCCCCGGCAGGTCGAGCAGCCGCCGGAACACCGCCTCCCCGGCCGCGCCGGAGCGCTCGCCGAGCAGCGCCATCGCGTCGACGGTGTCGGTGGTCCAGCCGCGCTCCCGGAGCGTGTCGGCGCAGGCCCGGGCCATCACGTCGTGGCCCTGGCCGAGGGAGCCGGAGATCAGCAGTGCGTGCGGCACGAGCGGCGCCTCAGGAGCCGAGGGAGGCCCGGTACCAGTCCGCGTACCGCCGCACGCCGTCGGCGAAGTTCGTCCGCGGCGACCAGCCGAGGAGCCGCTTGGCCTGCGCCGAGGAGATCCGCCGGCCCGCGTAGTCGGCGGTGCGGGCCTCGATGTGCTCGATCGACACCGGCCCGAGCAGCTCGTCGACGGTGTCGGCGATGTCGCGCACCGAGACGGCGGTCGAGCCCTCCAGGGCGAAGGTCTGGTCCTCGGCGGCGGGGGACAGGGCCCGGACGTGGCCGTCGGCCAGGTCCTCCACGTAGACGAAGTTGCGGCTCTGCCGGCCGTCGCCGGCGATGGTGATCGGCCGCCCGGCGAGGGCCGCCTGCACGAAGCGGGCGACGACCAGTTCGTCGCGCATCCGCGGCCCGTACGGGATGCCGTAGCGCAGGATGGTGAAGTGCAGGCCGTACAGCTCGCGGTAGCTGTGCACGAGCATCTCGGCGGCGAGCTTGGTGGCCACGTACAGGTGCCCGCTGCGCTCCAGCTCGATCGGCACGTGCTCGTCCAGCTCCTGCTCGTCGCCGCCCAGTTGGTCCTCGGCGCCGAGCGCGGCACCGTACACCCAGACGGTGCTGGCGAGCACGGTGCGGCTGAGGCCGCTGCGCCGGGCGGCCTCCAGGACGGTCGCCGTGCCGTCGATGTTGACGCGGACGGCGCGCAGGGGGTCGGTGCGGATCTGGTCGACGTCGGCCATCGCGGCCAGGTGGTAGACGACCTCGCTCCCGGCCAGGGCGGCGGTGAGGCCGGGCAGGTCGAGGACGTCGATCCTGGCGTGCTCGGCCTCGGGGTTGAGGTACTTGTCGGCGGTGTCGATCGCGAGGACGTCGTGCCCGGCCGCGACCAGCCGGTCCACGACGTGCGAGCCGATGAATCCGCATCCCCCGGTGACGGCTATCCGCACGGTCTCTCTCCTTGTCGGGCGGTCTTTCGGCTGATCTGTCGAGCGGTCTGAGCGGTCTGAGCGGTCTGTCGAGCGGTCTGTGAGGCGGTCGGTGAGGCGGTCGGTCGGGCGACGGATCGGTGCGGGTGGCCGGCCGGCCGCGGTCAGGCCAGCCGCCGCAGGACCGCCGAGACGGCCTCGACGACCTGCTCGATCTCGTCCTCGGTCATGTCGGAGTGCACCGGCAGGCAGACCTGCCGCGCGCAGACGTCCTCGGCGGCGGGCAGCGGGCCGCGCCGGTAGGGGGCGAGCACCGGTTGGAGGTGGAGCGGCAGGTCGTACACCTCGCCGGAGAGCCGCACGCCGTGCTCCTCGGCGGCGATCCGCTTGAAGTCGGCCCGGTCGACGCCGCGCGGCAGCAGGGCCACGTACTTGTAGTAGTTGCTGCGGCAGCCGACCGGTTCGGCGACCGGCTCCAGCCCGGCCAGTCCGGCCAGCGCCTCGTCGTAGCGGCGGGCGACGGCCCGGCGGGTCTCGATGAACTCCTTGAGCCGGCGCAGGTGGACGGCGCCGACGGCGGCGTTGAGCTCGCTCATCCGCCAGGAGTAGCCGGGCAGGACGTGGTGGTTGGTGCTGAACGAGCCCTTGCCCTGGTCGCGGTAGATCCGGGCCTCGTCGCGCAGTTCCGGCGACTCGGTGAGGATCATGCCGCCCTCGCCGCTCGTGGTGACCTTGGTCGGGTAGAACGAGAACGCCCCGGCGAGTCCGAACGACCCGGCGGCGCGTCCGTTGAGGCTGCTGCCGTGGGCGTGCGCGGCGTCCTCGATCAGCGGGACGCCGTGCCGGTTGCACAGCGCGCGCAGGTCGTCGACGGCCGGGGTGATCAGCCCGCCGATGTGGACGAGTACGACGGCTGCCGTATCCGGGGTGAGGGCCGCGGCGAGGGTCTCGGGGGACAGCGCGAGGGTGGCCGGGTCGACGTCGGCGATCACCGGACGGCCGCCCGCGTGCAGCACGGCTCCGGCCGTGGCGTAGAACGTGACGGCGGGCACGACCACGTCGCGGTCCCGCACGCCGACGGTGCGCAGGACGATCTCCAGCGCCGACGTTCCGCTGGACACCGCGACGGCGTGCGAGGCGCCGTGCTCGGCCGCGAAGGCCTGCTCGAAGCGCTCGGTCCAGGGGCCGAGCGTCATCGCACCGGTGGCGAGGATCTCCGCCACCGCCTCGGCGACGGCCGTGCGGTCGCTCTCGTCGAACACGATGCGGGCGGCGGGTACGCCCATGGGGCACCTCCGGCGGCGGGCTGGGGTCAGCACCGATCGGGTGGGGTCGGTCCGGGCGTCCGAAAACGGCCGGGCCAGGCACATCACGCTACTTCGGCCGCCCGCGACCGGCCCGTTGTCGCCCCCGCACGGGTGACGTCCCCGCACGGGTGACGCCCGCCGCTGGGGTCACGCCGGGTACGCCGTCGGAAGCACCCGGGACTGCTTCGAGGGGAGGGCGTGCGCTCCGCCGTCCGGGGAGGTGACCTACTGCGTACGCAGTACGGGAAGTGTCTGCGCAGGGATGACGACGGAGCAGGGGCCGGCGACGAAGGATTGGTCACGCTGCGGAAGGACCGCGCCGACCGGCGCCCGGCCCTCCGCGGCGTGTTCCGCACCAGGTCGAAGACCGCGATCCGAAGGAGGCCGCTCTCCCGTGGCCACGTTGCTCTACCGCCTGGGCCGTTGGGCCTTCGTCCGGCGCCGGCTGGTGACCCTCCTGTGGGTCGCCCTGCTGGCCGTCGGCGGGGTCCTCGCGGCCAAGGCGCCCGCCGCGCCAGACGACGGCTTCGCGATGCCCGGCACGGAGGCCCAGAAGGCCTTCGACCTGATGAACGAGCGCTTCCCCGGCGGCCACGCCGACGGCGCCTCCGCCCGCATGGTGTTCGTCGCCCCCTCCGGGCAGAAGATCACCGCCGGGCCGAACCAGCAGGTCGTCGAGAAGACGGTCGACGAGCTCGCGCACGCCGAGGAGGTCACCGGCGCGGTCAGCCCGTTCAAGGCCGGCACGATCTCCAAGGACGGCACCACCGCGTACGCGACGGTGAACTACTCCGTCAAGGCGGGCAAGCTGTCCGCCGGCGCCACCAGCGCCCTGGAGCAGGCCGCCCAGCACGGCCGGGACGCCGGGCTCAAGGTCGAGATCGGCGGCACCGCCCTGGCGGCCAAGCCCGAGGCGGGCGGCAGCAGCGAGGCCATCGGCATGGCGCTGTCCGCGGTCGTCCTGACGATCACCTTCGGCTCGCTCGTCGCCGCCGGGCTGCCGCTGCTCACCGCCGTCGTCGGCGTCGGCCTCGGCATGGCGCTGATCACCGGGCTCGGCAGCGTACTCGGCCTGTCCAGCACCACCGGCACGCTCGCGATGATGCTCGGCCTCGCGGTCGGCATCGACTACGCCGTGTTCATCGTCTCCCGGTACCGCGCCGAGCTCGCCGAGGGCCGCACCCCGCAGGAGGCGGCCGGCCGGGCCGCCGGCACGGCCGGCTCCGCGGTGGTGTTCGCGGGCCTCACGGTGGTGATCGCCCTCGCCGGGCTCTCGGTGGTCGGCATCCCGCTCCTCGCCAAGATGGGCATGGCCGCGGCCGGCACGGTCGTCATCGCCGTCCTGGTCGCGCTCACGCTGGTGCCCGCCCTGCTGGGCTTCATCGGCAAGCGGGTGCTGCCGCGCAAGGTCCGCAAGAGCGCCGGGAACGCCGACGGGGCCTCCCCGGCCCCCGCGTCCGCGAAGGAGAACGGTGGCGCCCGCTGGGCCCGGTTCGTCCTGCGCCGGCCGGTCGCCGTGCTGCTCGGCGGCGTGATCGGCCTCGGCGTGCTGGCCGCGCCCGCGCTCGACCTGCGGCTCGGCCTGCCGGGCGACGAGGCCAAGCCGACCTCCACCACCCAGCGCCGCGCCTACGACCTGCTCTCCGAGGGCTTCGGTCCCGGGTTCAACGGCCCGCTGACCGTCCTGGTGGACGCCAAGGGCGCGCCCGACCCGAAGGCCGCCGCGAGCGAGGTCGCCAAGACGGTCTCCGCGCTGCCGGGGGTCATCACCGTCACCCCGCCGATGTTCAACAAGGCCGGCGACACCGCCCTGCTCAACGCGATCCCGGCCACCGGCCCGGCCGCCGCCGAGACCAAGGACATCGTCCACGCCATCCGCGGCCACGCGGCGGGCCTCAAGGCCGAGACCGGGGCGAGCGTCCTGGTCAGCGGCACCACGGCGATGAACATCGACGTGTCGCAGAAGCTCACCGACGCACTCGTGCCCTACCTCGCGATCGTCGTCGGCCTGGCCGTGCTCCTGCTCCTGGTCGTCTTCCGCTCCGTCCTCGTCCCGCTCAAGGCCGCGCTCGGCTTCCTGCTCTCGGTGGCCGCCGCGCTCGGCGCCGTCGTCGCCGTCTTCCAGTGGGGCTGGCTCGCCGACCTGATCGGCGTCCAGCAGACCGGGCCGGTGATGAGCATGATGCCGATCTTCATGATCGGCGTGGTCTTCGGCCTCGCCATGGACTACGAGGTGTTCCTGGTCACCCGCATCCGCGAGGGCTACGTGCACGGCGAGCAGCCCGGCCAGGCCATCGTCACCGGCTTCCGCCACAACGCCCGGGTGGTTACCGCCGCCGCCTTCATCATGATGGCCGTCTTCGCGGGCTTCATCGGCATGAGCGAGCCGATGATCAAGATGATGGGTCTCGGCCTCGCCGCCGCCGTCGCGTTCGACGCCTTCGTGGTCCGCATGACGATCGTCCCGGCCGTCCTCGCCCTGCTCGGCCGCCGCGCCTGGTGGCTGCCGACGTGGCTGGACCGCCTCATACCGGACATCGACGTCGAGGGCAGCAAGCTGCACACCGCCGCCCCCGAGCCGGTCCCGGTCCGGGAGTCCGTCGGCGTCTAGCGCAGTCACCGATTCGAACGGCCGCCGGGTCCAGGGTCACGGATTCCACGGCCACCGATTCGAACGCCCACCGATTACCGTTGCAGTCGGGGGGGGCGGCCCCCCGCCCCGCCCCCGCGGCGCGCG
>NZ_JBHWGD010000085.1:0-8459 GCF_042733235.1 Kitasatospora sp. NPDC059722 | reverse complement strand
CTCTTTTCCCCCCCCCCCTTTTTCCGGGTGGGGGGGGGGGGCGCGCGCCGCCCCCCCCGCGGCGGGGCCCGCCCCCCCCCGCCCCGCGACCCGGAGAGCACCCATGACCACCACCTGGCAGCGCCTGCGCCAGAACCACCCCCGACTGATGGACGTCGTCGGGGGCGCCGCTCTCGCCACCTCCACCGCCTTCGGGGCGACGCTCGACCAGAGCGGCCACTTCCACGGCCTCAACCCGCTCACCGGCGTCCTGTCGCTGGTCTCCGTCGTCGCCGTCTTCGCCCACCGCCGCCACCCGCTCGCGGTCGTCGCGGTCACGCTCGTCTGCTCCGTCCTGCTGACCCCGACCACCCCCAAGCTCACCCCCGCCCTCGCCACCCCGCTGCTCTGCGCGCTGTACTTCCTCGCCGTCCGCACGGACCGCACCACCGCGCTGCGCGCCTCCATCGTCACGGCCGTCGTGCTCACCGCGACCTCGCTGGCCGTCGACGCCGGCGGCCACTTCGGCGAGCGGCTCGGCGTCCTCGCCTGGGCCCTGCTGCCCGGGGCTCTCGGGGACTCCATCCGCAACCGCCGCGCCCACCTCGCCGCCATCGAGGAGCGCGCCGAACGCGCCGAGCGCACCCGCGAGGAGGAGGCCCGCCGCCGCGTCGCCGACGAGCGCATCCGGATCGCCCGCGACCTCCACGACGTCGTCGCCCACCACATCGCCCTCGCCAACGCCCAGGCCGGCATCGCCGTCCACCTCATGGACCGCCACCCCGCCCAGGCCCGCGAGGTCCTCAGCCACATCACCGACGCCACCGGCTCCGCCCTCCAGGAGCTGCGCGCCACCGTGGGCCTGCTGCGCCGTGCCGAGGAGCCGGCCCCGCTCGAACCCACCCCAGGCCTCGACCGCCTCCCCGACCTGATCAACGCCTTCGAGCGGGCCGGCCTGCCGGTGCGGCTCAGCGTCCGGGGCGAGGCCAGGCCGCTGTCGCCCGGCGTCGACCTCACCGCCTACCGGATCCTCCAGGAGTCCCTGACCAACGTGGCCAAGCACGCGAGCGGTGCCGGCGCCGAGGTCACCATCGGATACACCGAGAGCCGGCTCGCCCTGACCGTCGCCAACGGCGGCCCGCCGCCGGTCGCCGCCCGCCGGCCCGTGCTGCTGCCCAGCCAGGTCCCCGGCGAGGGCGGCTTCGGCCTCATCGGCATGCGCGAACGCGCCGGCGCCGTCGGCGGACGCCTCGCCGCCGACCCCCGCCCCGGCGGCGGGTTCCTCGTCACCGCCGAACTCCCGCTGCGCACCGGCGCCCGCGACCCGGGCCCGGAGGCCGCCCTCCCTGATGCCTCCCACCCGGAGACCGGCCGCTCCGACGCCGCCCGTCCCGTCGCCGGCTGGTGCGACGCCGTCCGACGGGACTCCGCCCGACCCGACAAGGACCGCCCATGACCATCCGCGTACTGCTCGCCGACGACCAGGCCCTGCTGCGCGGCGCCTTCCGCGTCCTCATCGACGCCGAGGACGACATGGAGGTCGTGGGCGAGGCCGCCGACGGCCGCGAGGCGGTGGAGCTCGCCCGCGCCACCAAGCCGGACATCGTCCTGATGGACATCCGCAGGCCCGGCGCCGACGGCCTCGGCGCGACGGCGGCGATCTGCGGCGACGCGGAACTGGCCGGCACCCGGGTGCTCATCCTCACGACCTTCGAGATCGACGAGTACGTGGCCCAGGCGCTGCGCGCGGGCGCGGGCGGCTTCCTCGGCAAGGGCGCCGACCCGAAGGAGCTCCTCGCCGCCGTCCGCACCGTGGCCGCCGGCGACGCCCTGCTCTCGCCCGCCGCCACCCGGGCCGTCATCGACCAGTTCCTCGCCCAGCCCGATCCGGCCGCCTCCGCCGCCGTCACCGCCGAACGCCTCGCCGTCCTCACCGCCCGCGAACGCGAGGTGATGTCGATGGCCGCCACCGGCCTGACCAACGAGGAGATCGCCGAGCGCATGTACGTGAGCCCGTTCACGGTCCGCACCCACGTGCACCGCGCGATGGCCAAGCTCGACGCCCGCGACCGCGCCCAACTCGTCGCGATCGCCTACCAGTCCGGCCTCGTCCCGCCCGGCCGCCCGGCCTGAGCGCCACAGCCGTCGGGGTGTCACTGCCGTCGGGTCGTCGGGGCGGCAGGCCGCCCGGGGCGGGCTACTTCCGGGCCAGCCGGAAGACGGCCACCAGGACAGCGGCGGTGAGGGCCAGCAGGATCCCGGCCTCCACGAGTTGCACGGGGACGAGGTCGGCGGAGGGGTGGTACTTGATCCAGGAGGCGGTGGCGCCGTCGCAGACGTGGTCCGCGGAGATGCACACCTCGTCGTTGACCCGGGTGCCGTCGGCCATGACCACGCCGTGGTCGATCAGCCACGCGTTGGTCGGCTGCGCCTCGTGCAGCGGCACCACCTTGTCAGTGATCGGGTAGAGGTACCGGCGGGCCCAGCTCATCACGCCGAAGGCGGTTCCGACCGTGGCCGCCGTGACGAACATCGCGGGCAGCGTCCGGCGCAGCAGCTGGCCGAGCAGCGCGCCCACCGCGAGCGCGAACAGGGACCAGGCCACCGGCGCCAGCCCGAGGGCGGGGTAGGTGAAGAACTGGAACGGCGGGTCGAAGGCGATCGGGCCGTGGACGACGTCCGTCCACCAGACCCAGCTCATCAGCGCGGCGACGACGCCGGTGGTGGCCAGCACGGCGAGGCCGGGCACGGCGAGCCGGACCGCGAGCCACCGCAGCGGGTGGACGGACTGCGAGCGGATGAGGCGGATCGTCCCGCGCTCGTGCTCCTGGGCGATCATCGGCGCGCCGACGAAGACGCCGACCAGCAGCGGGATCGCCGTGACGACGGGCTGGAGCACCTGCACGTACCAGAACGTCGGCCGGTTGATGGGGGCGAGCAGGGTCCAGCACTGGGTGCTGTTCCAGCTCGCGGGGCTGTAGCAGCCGGTCCTCCGGAGAATTCCGATGGTGTGCTGGCTGGCGATGTGGATCCAGAGCAGATCGGCGGCCGCCAGGACCAGCAGGGCGCCCATCGTCCGGAGGAGCGCGCGGTTCTGGCGGAGCACCACCCACGTCAGGCCGCGTATCCGCCCGGCGGCCGGGCGCGGGGCCGTGGACGTGGCGGCCCGGTCGGGCAGGACGTTCGTGCTCATGCTCCCGCCTCGCTTCGCTCGGCAGGGGCCTTCGCCCATGCGCACCTCTTGATGGTTCGCTCACTTCGTTCGCTCATGCGCCCGCCTCGCTTCGCTCGGCAGGGGCCTTCGCCCATGCGCACCTCTTGATGATTCGCTCACTTCGTTCGCTCATGCGGCGGCCTCGTCATTCAGGGTGGCGGACGGCTGTCCGGCGGCGGGGGAGCGGAGGTAGCCGAGCAGCAGGTCCTCCAGGCTCGGCCGCTCGCCCTCCCACGGTCCGTCCGGCGGCGCGTCGGTGCGCACGAGCGCGGTGGCCCGGCGTCCGCCGACGCGCCGTTCGACCAGGACGTCGGCGGGCGGGGCGGGCGCCTCGGCGGGGCCGGTGAGCAGCCGGTGCCCGTCGAGGATGTCGTCGAGGTCCCCGGCCAGCCGGATGCGGCCGCGCTGGACGAGCAGCAAGTGGTCGATGACGCCGTCGAGTTCGGGGAGGATGTGCGAGGAGAGCACGATGGTGGTGCCGCGGTCGGCGGCCTCGGCCATGAGCGTGCCCATGAGCTGGTGGCGGGCGAGCGGGTCGAGGTCGGCCATCGGCTCGTCGAGCAGCAGCAGGTCGGGCGTCTTGCCGAGGGCGAGCGCCAGCGAGACCCGGGTGCGCTGGCCGCCGGAGAGCGAGCCGATCCGCGCCCGCATCCTCAACTCGCCCTGTTCGACGATCCGGTGGGACACCTCGTCGTCCCAGGCGGGGTTGAGCTCGCGGCCCATCCGCAGCGTCTCGGCCACCGTGAAGCCCGGGTAGAGGGGCTTGTCCTGCGCCACGTACGAGACGCGGGCGCGCAGTTCGGCCGTCGCGCCGGGTTCGCCGAAGACCCGGAGCCCGCCTTCGGTCGGGGCGACCAGACGGGCGGCGAGGCCGAGCAGGGTGCTCTTGCCCGCGCCGTTGGGGCCCACCACCCCGCAGATCCGGCCGGCCGGGACGGTGAAGTCGCAGCCGTGCAGCGCCCATTCCCCCTTGTACTGCTTGCCGAGGCCGGTGGCCTCCAATGCCGGCGGTTCGGCTGCCGCCGCTTCGAGGGGCGTTTCGGCCGGCGGTATGTTCATCGGGTCGTTCACCCGGTCCCCCACAGGTAGTTCTCAGTTCGGCGGTGCCGGGGAGACCCCGGTGCCGAAGCGCTGCTCCAGAACGGATGCCATCAGCGCGGCCATGTCCTCGCGCTCCAGCCCGGCCTCCCGGGCCCGGTCCACCCAGCCGACCAGGTCGGCGCGCAGTGGCCCGTCGGCGGCCGCCTCCGGCCGGGCGAGCGAGCGCCGGACGAAGGTGCCGAGCCCCGGCCGGGGCTCGACCAGGCCCTCGCGTTCGAGTTCGCGGTAGGCCTTCAGCACGGTGTTGGGGTTGATCGCGGTCAGCTCGACCACCTCGCGGGCGGTCGGCAGCTTGTCCCCGGGCTGCAGGAGGCCCAGCCGCAGGGCCTGTTTGGTCTGCTGCACGATCTGCTGGTAGGTGGAGACGCCGCTGCGCCGCTCGATGCGGTACTCGATCACCCCGTTGCGGCCTTTCACTAGTTCAATAGTGGAATGGTGGCCCACTGCGGCGCGCGGGTCAAGCTGGACCCGGGGGGTCCGGGAGAGCCTCCGGCCGGACGGCGGCTCGGGTCGATCGGCGCGGCTCCGGCCGGTCACGGCCGCTTCAGCAGGAGCAGGCCGTTCTGGTCGATCAGCGGCCGGTACCCGCGCTCCCGGTACTCCGTCACCATGTGGAGCGTGGCGGCGATGGCGCACGGCGACTGGACGGTCGGGTCGTGCAGGTCGACGGCGACCCACTCCGGGCCCGGACCGTCCGGCGGCCGGCAGACCAGGGTGACGACCGCCCGGTCGGTGAGCTGCGCCGCCAGCCGGTTGGACGAGGCGACGGTGGCGTCGTCGGGTATCAGGCCGAGCATCGCCCGGGTCTCGGTGAGGCGCGGCGAGGTCCGCCAGGCCTCGGGCATCACGACCTCGTGCAGCGGGTAGAGCGGCAGCGTCACGGCCGTCACCAGGGCGCTGACGGCGAGCGCGCGCCGGATCCGGCGGCGGTCGGCCCGCCGGATGACGTCGATGAGGGCGCCGACCGCGATCGGCATCAGCACCGCGCTGTAGTGGTAACTGACGCCCCAGTAGTTGGGGTTGGCCGACAGCAGGCGCCAGGCCAGGGTGGGCACGCAGAGCAGGGCGAGCGGCGAGCGCAGGCCGAGGAAGCCGGCAGTGGCGGCGAGCAGGAACAGCAGCAGCCACTTGACCGGGGGCCAGACCAGCCGCGCGGCCATGGCTCCGGCCGAGGGGTGTCCGCCGCCGTCCACCTGCTGCCAGTAGTCGAAGCCGCCGGTGGGGTTGAACGACGGCAGGATGACGAGCACGGTGAGGGCGGTCGCGGCGAGGCCGGCCGCCGCGAGGGCCAGGCCGGGCGCCGGGCTGCGGTGGTCCTGCCTGGCCTGCCAGGCGATGAGCGCGCCGACCGCGGCGACGGTCAGGCCGAGGTCCTCCTTGACCAGCAGCAGTGGCAGCGACCACAGCGCGGCCGCCAGCGGGCGGCGCTGGCCGAGCGCGGTGACGGCGAAGGCGAGCAGCGGGACGGCGAAGGCGATCTCGTGGAAGTCGTCGGCCGCCGCCCGGACGATCCCCCAGGAGGCCCCGGTGGCGCAGCCGATGGCGAGGGCCACCCGCGGTCCGGCCGCTTCGTGCGCCCAGCGGGTGAGCGGGACGACGGCCAGGGCCATGAGCAGCGCCTGGGCGACGATCAGCGTGACCGGGGTCGGGAAGGCCCGGTAGAGCGGGGCGAGGGTGGCGATCAGCGGGTGGAAGTGGTCGCCGAGCAGGTGGTAGCCGGGCCCCTTGAGCGGCACGACCGGCGCCCGGCCGTGTGCGTAGGCGCGGATGGCCTGTTCGAAGATGCCCAGGTCGTAGGCCTTGGTGAGGCCGCGGCGGTGCCTGTTGACGCCGACGCACGCGTAGAGGGCGGCGAAGCCGGCGGCCAGTCCCCAGGCGAGGACGGCGGGGCGGCGCAGGACGGCGAGCCGCCGCGCGAGGAGGCCGGGGAACGGCTGGGGGTCGGGGTGGATCGGGCGGGCTGGCGAGAGGACCGCGTGCATCGGGAAAGTACCCTTTCACTATTCGATTAGTGGAAGGGTGATGGAAGGGGTGAGGGCTCGTCAATCCCGGTCCGGCGGCGCCGATCGGGCCCCCGGCCTGCGCGAAAACACCCTCCGAACGGATGTGCAGCGAGTAGTGTGCCGGTGACTCAGAATGAGGAGGGGCTCGTGGAAGCGAACGAAACGGCGGGCGAGGTGCGGGGTCTCCGGCCGTGGCCGGGGAGCGCGAGGCGCGGATCACGCGCGTTCGAGGAACGTCTGGCCGACCTGCTCCGACTGCTCGACATCGAGGTCGCGCCGGGGGCGGACTTCACGGACGCGGGGCGCTGGGAGGTCCACAAGGCGCTCGCCGGACGGGCCGAACTCCCCGAGGAGTACTTCGAGGCGCTGCTGAACGCCGCGGTCTACGACCCGAACCCGAGCTTCAACCGGCGGTTCGTCGAGCCCGCCCTGACGGGCTTCGGCCGGCGCCGGGTCCGGATGGCGCTGCTCGCCCGGCTGCGGACCGGCACGGACGAGGAGCGCGCGGGCGCGGCGCGGGCCTGGTACTGGACGGCGCTCTCGGCCGGCGACCGCTGGACCGACCCGGACGACGGCGCGAGCGTGCGCAACGCGTGGCACGAGGCCGCGCTGCGGGAGTTCGTCGCCAACGAGGACCAGGACGTCCGCCGCAGCATCCTCCCCGGGCTGCCGCTCGTCCCGCGCGCGTACCCGGCCGAGCTGCACCCGCTCGTGGAGCGCGCGGTGGAGATCGCCAGAACGCATCCGGACGAGTACATCCGTGAGCGCGCCGAGACCCAAGTCGCCCTCTGACAAAGGGTGTTGGCCTTCGGCGTGATGCGGGCCGGGTCTCGGCCGCCGCTCAGGCCTCCGGCGGGAGCGGGATTGGGAGCGGGAACGCGAGCCGGTAGGCGTACTCCTCCGGGCCGCGGCGGAAGACCAGCCGCACCCTGAGCTCCGCGGCCTCCGCGGCGACGGCGGGCTGCCCGGAGACCGTCCCCTCCGTGCGCAGCCCGTCGGCGCTCAGGCCGTGGGCGCCGCCCGTGCCGGTGTAGCGGTGGCCGAGGTCGTCGTCGGCTTCCAGGCGGAGGGACAGCCGGGAGGCGACGGGGGAGGGGATGTGCAGGTCGCCGGGCATGGGCGGGGTCACCGAGTACGCGACGGCGAACGCGTCGTCCGCCCGTGCCAGGCCGTGGACGGCCAGCTGGTACCGCCCGTCGAGGATCGTGATCCGCGGGGTGTCCGTGGGGTCGACGACCGGGGCCGTCCGCTCGCCGAGCCCGTTCATGCGTCCACCCCGTTCCGCCGCGCTCACCTCACCACGGTGGCAAAGCGTTGCGCGGGCGGGCAAGGCGGGCGGCATCAGGGTGCCGTATGGATCGGGTCGGGGGAAAGCGGGACCGGCGCTCGGTGGGGGTGCGCGCGGAGCGGGCGCCGCGTGCGCCGGGCGTGATGTGTATGCGCCGCGCCGGGCGGTGTGCGTCTGCGCTGCGCCCGTGCGGGCCCGTCGCACTGCGCCGGTTCGCGCGCCGATCGCCGGGCGGGCGCGGTGATCGGCCGCATGCGCTCCACGCCGGGTTCGGCCTGGTGGCACGGCCTGTGCCAGCATGTGCCGCGTGACCGAACGACAGCCCGCCCCCGCCGAGGTCGAGATCCTGGCGCCCACCGGGATCCGCCTCGTCGAGACCGCCGCCCCCGACCTCACACCGGAGGAGCGGACGGCGATGGACCGCGCCTGGGCCGAGGCGGTGCGGGCCAACCCGACGTTCTTCGACGGCCCGGTCGCCGTCTGCGCGGGACTGCGGTCGGACGGTCCGCAGGACCTCGAACTCGGCTGGGCCCGCACCACCTACCGGCAGTTCGTCCTGCGCCGGGTGCCCGGTGCGACCGGCTGGCTGCCGGCCCTGTTCGTCGCCGTCGTCCAGCCGGCCGACGACGGCCGCGTGCTGGTCGGCCGGATGGCGGGGCCGACCGCCCACCCCGGCCGCTGGGGCCTGCCCGGTGGCAACGTCGAACCGCCGACCGGCGACGACCTCCTCGACGAACCGGCCCTCCAGCGCCACGCCCCCCCCCTAATCCGCGCTGGGTGCGGCGCGGCTCCCCTACCCCCGGGCCCGTTGCCGGGGGTTCGGCGCGCACCCCCCCCCCCGCACGGCCGGGGGCCGGAGCCCGCCCGCCCGCCC
>NZ_JBHWGD010000084.1:0-29370 GCF_042733235.1 Kitasatospora sp. NPDC059722 | reverse complement strand
GCTCTCGCGGCCCCCCCGCCCGGGCGCGCTATCGACCCGGCGCTGCTGGGCGCCGGCCCGGCGGACCCGGGCACCCCGCCGTCCGGCGGCCCGGCCGCCCCGCCGCCGCCCGGCGGTCCGGCGGCTCCGGCCGGGCCCGCGGGCTACGGCTACCCGAACGCGGGCGGCGGGCCGGGCGCCGGCGCGCCGCAGGCGGCCCCGGTGCCGCCGGGCGTGCCCACGGTCGGCCCCGGCTACTTCGCCGCGCTCAGCTACCGCGGCCCGGACGGCTCGGAGCAGAAGCTGCTGCACCGCAGCGAGCCCGGCACCCCGCACCCGGAGTGGAAGATCCTCCAGGACCTGCGGCGGCTCAACGTGCCGCCGGACCAGGTGCTGGAGCTCTACACCGAGCTGGAGTCCTGCGACCTGCCCGGCGGCTACTGCAACCGCATGATCGCCGCGTCCTGGCCGAACGTCCGGCTCACCCACACCGCCTCCTACGGGCGCGACCACGCGTCCCGGCAGGCGGGGATGGCGGAGCTGCTCGACCACCTGGACGAGCTGCACCAGCTGGCCTCGGGCCCGCAGCGGGTCCGCCCGTTCCGGGTGCCGCCGCCGGCCCCGGGCAGCGTCCAGGTGCTGCCGCCGCTCCCGCCGCAGCAGCTGGCGCAGGAGCTGGGCCTGCACTTCGGGCCGAACCTGTTCCGCTTCGAGCAGCGCGCGGTCTCCCGCCAGGGCGTGCCGGAGCCGGTCGCCCAGACCCTGATGTGGGCCGGGCTGCCGCGCGACTTCGGGCCGTTCTTCTGGGCGCAGGCGCAGGACGGCCGGCCGATCCCGACGCTCGCCGAGCTGGCCGCCGAGCGCGGCCTGCCGCAGGGCCCGGACTTCGCCGGCTACCTGGTGCTCGGCAACGACTACGGCCGCCAGCTGTGCGTCCAGTACGGCACCGCGAACGTGGTCGCCGTGGACGTCGACGGAACCGGGCAGCCGCCCCGGTTCGTCAACACCGGTGTACCGGAGTTCGTCCGTTCGCTGGCCCTGCTGGGCCGCATGTGGCGGCTGCGGTACGGGCTGACGCCGGAGCAGGCCGGACGCTGGACGGCCGACTTCCAGGCGGAGCTCGCCGCGATCGACCCGGCGGCCCTGCAGAACGCGGACACCTGGTGGGCCGTGCTGCTGGAGCAGTTCTGGGACGGCCTGCTGTAGCGGACCGTTCCGGATCCTCGCAGGTGGGGAGGGGTCGTTCCGGTGTCCGGAACGGCCCCTTCGGCGTGCCGTCGCGGCGGTGCCTCGTTGGGGTTTCGTCCGGATCTGCGCAAAATAGGTCAAGAGGATGGGTCTATTCGTCCGGTCCTCGATCTATTTCGATCCGTCCGACGGGCGGATCCGGACCCGGTCGCCGAACCGGTCCCGGAGCCGTCCGTTCCGTCCGATCATGGGCTCCGCAGCCCGCGACACGAGGGGAAGAGCCCATGAGCGACGCCGTCTCCCAGTACGGCTTCACCCCGGCCCGGCGTGGTTACGCGCCCGAACAGGTCGACCGCGCCCTGGCCGCGCTCACCGCGCAGCGCGACGAGGCCTGGGAGCGGCTCAGCGTCCTCGGCGCCGGGATCCGGCAGATGGAGGGCAGGCTGGCGGAGGTCCGCCAGGCCGCGCAGGACGCGCCCGCGCCCGACTACACCGTGCTGAGCGAGGAGGCCGCTGGCCTCGCCGTCATGGCCGAGACCGAGGCCCGCGCCGTCCGGGAGAAGGCCGAGCGCTTCGCCGAGGACCTGCGCGACGAGGTGTACGAGGCCGGCCAGGCCGCCGAGCACGCCGCCAAGGAGTACGCGGCCACCACCCGCAGCGAGGCCGACCAGGCCGCGCGGCGCACCGAGGAGCGCACCCGCGCCGAAGCGGAGACGATCCGCGGCGACGCCGACGGCGACAACCGGACCGTCCGGGACGCCGCCACCGCCTACGCCGCCAAGGTGCGCGTCGCCGCCGCCGAGGCGAGCGAGCAGGCCGAGGCCGAGCTCGCCGACCGGCGGCGCGGCGCCGACGAGGCCTTCGCCGAGGCCCAGGCCCAGGCCGACGCGGAGGACGCCGAGGTCGCGGAGACCGCCGAGCGCCGGGTCAGGGAGGCCGAGCAGCACCGGGAGACCGTGCTCGGCCAGATCAAGCAGTTGGAGGCCGAGGCGCAGGCCAAGGCCGACCGGAGCGTCGAGCAGGCGCGCCGGGAGGCGGAGAAGGCCAACGCGGCGAGCGAGCAGGAGCAGACCGAGTTCGCGGCCCGGCTGGAGACGGTGCAGCAGCACCTCGACCACATCAAGGCCACGCTGGCCTCGCTCACCGGGGCGGCGGTCGGCCAGATCGAGGCGGCGGCCGTGCGGGCGCCCGAGGCCGCCGACGTGTCTGCCGATGCTGTCGCCGACGTCGTCACCGATGCCGCCGCCGATGCCGCGGCTGATGCCGTCACCGATGCCGTCGCCGATGCCGTCACCGACGACGGCACCGCGCCCGCGGACTCCGAGGCGGACACCGGTGAGATCCCGGTGCCCGACCTGCGCAAGCGGGACGCGGCGGGCGCGGGGAAGGAGACGGCCGTCCTGCGGCTGCCGTCCGCGCAGGTCGCCGCCCCGGCCCCGGCCGACGCCGCGCCGGCGGACGTTCCGGCCGACGCGCCCGTGGTGACCGGCCCGGTGCCTCCCATGCCGGCCGCGCCGCCGCGGACCGGTCCGGCCGAGCCCGTCGCTGCGGACTCGGACGCGGACGCGGGCACGGAGCCGGAGGAGACCCGGATCATCCCGAAGATCGTCATCGTGGACGACGGCGCCGGCTACGCGACCCCGAACACCGTCTCCTACCGCCGCCGCTGAGACACCCCGGCTACTGCGGCGGCGCACCGTCCGCCAGCAGCCCGGTGAGCTTCTCGTCCTGGGCCCTGACCGCCTCCCGCCGGGCGGTCAGGGCCTCGGCGTTGCGGTCGATCAGCTGGCGCTGGTACCCGGTGAGGACGGTGAACCAGAGGGCCGCCAGGTTGCTGCGGGCCGTGCAGTCGAGGTCGGCGCGGGCGGCGGCCAGTTCGCCGGGGGTGATCTCCGCGGTGCCGCGGTAGCGCTCCGGCAGGGCCTCCGGGGCGTCGGCCGCGAACCCGGCCGCGCCCATGCACGCCGACCAGTCCTTCATCGCCGCGACGACCCTGGCGTCCGTCCCGGCGGCCTTCAGCGACGTGTCGAACAGCCGGCCCACCAGATCGGCGCCGGGCCCCTGCGGCGGTCCGATCCGCTCCGCCGCCTGCCGGTCGCAGTCCACCCGGGCGTTGTCGTAGGCCTCGCCGGAGCCGGCCGGGGCGGCGGCCGGGCGCGGGAGCGGCCGGCGGGGCGGGTGGAAGCCCTGGACGGCGGCGGCGTCCGCGCCCAGGTAGCCCCAGGCGCCGGCCGGCAGTGCGGTCGCGTTGTCGGGCGCCTCGGCGGCCTGGAGGCCGTCCCCGTCGAACGCGGTGAAGCCGGCCCGGCGCATGCAGGAGACGACGAGCATGTTCCGCGCCTGGATCTCCTTCACGGCGCTCCGGTCGTCGGCCTGGTAGGCGGAGAGCGGAAGTCCGGTCATTCCGCCCCGGCCGGATTCCGGGGCGCGCGCCCCGGAGACCTCCGGCGGGGTCGGCGCGGAATCCGAGGAGCCGCTTCCGGAAACCCCGGAACAACCGGCGGAGAATGCCGTGATCACCACCGTCAGGGCGGCCGAGGCGAATCGCCTCGACGGCGCGGGAAGTTGCACGGCGAGTACTCCGATCCTCAAGCGCTGCAAGCTTGTTCGGACCCTAGCGCATTCCTTTGGCGGCGGTTCCCGCGGCCGCCGGCGAACGATCGGCTTGGCCGGAAAACAGCTGTCCGGTGTTGCCCCGCCGTGCAAATCTCGGGAGTCGCAAACCGCGACCGATGGAGGGTCCATGGTTATCCGCACACATTTCCGTTCGGACCGCCGGAATTCGAGCCACCGGAACAGAAATGCGAACGCCCGCAGGCTGGGCGCGCTCGCGGTGCTCACCGCGGCCGCCGCGACCCTGCTGCCGGTGACCGGCGCCCGGGCGGTGGAACGCGTCGACTGCGGCAACCGGAACGATTTCGCGAAGGTGTACAACTACGGCTACGGCGGGCGGCTCTGCTTCGCGAACGACGGCTGGATGGCCGTCCGCATCTACAACGTCGACCGGATCGACGCCGGCAACAACCGGGTCGTCACCTACCTCGGCGGCGGGCTCGGCTCCTGGACGGTTTTCAACTGGGAGCAGTACGACTTCAATGCCAACCAGGGCCACCAGGTGATGATGTACGACATCAACCTCTCGCGCTGGTAGCCCGCCGGGGCACCGTACGGTCGGGCGGGTGCGGCCGCTCGGCCTGACGGGGCTCCAGGGACGCGCGGGGCCCAGGCGGCCTCGGGGTGTGCGAGGAGCGGAATCGTGTGAGGCCCCGGAGGCGTGTGACCCGGGAGGCCCCCGGAGGCGTGTGAGGCCCCGGAAGCCCGGGAGGCCCCGGAAACGTGTGAGGCCGAGACCCGTGGCGCCCTCCAGGAAAGGGCGCCACGGTTCCCGGCGCTTGGGCGGGCGCCCCCACCCAGGGTCGCCCGGCCTCGCACCTCCGACCCCCATCGGGGGTGCGACAGTGCCTCCGCAGCCATCCCCCACGGTTGGGTGCGGCGGGCACATTCACCATGGTGCGCGATCTCCATGGACGGCCAGTGACAGGAGTATGTCCACTTCATGGCAGATCGCGGAGCCCGAGCTGGACCGCCGAGCCGGTGGTTCGTCCACGGGCCCGCCCGGTGTTCCGTCCAGTGGTTCGTCCGCGGGTGCTCCCGCGCGGGCCCGGTGAACGGTTCGTCCGCGTCCGGCCCCGCCGGGCCCGTACACCGCGTGCGTGTCGCTACCGCGGCGTAGGCTGGAGACCCCCGGCCGCTCGGCGTGCCGGGCCGTTCGCGTTGCCCCGGCGGGCCTTCGCCGCCCCGGGGCAGCACCAGCCACGGGACGAAGAAGAGACCCCAATGAGCCTGACCGGACTGCTCGATGTCGTCGCGCGGGACGCGGCGCTCGCCGAGGCGATCGGGGCGGCCACCGCCACCGGCGCCGCGGCCGGCGGCCGCCGACACCTGGACCTGGTCGGGCCGCCCGCCGCCAGGCCGTTCGCCATCGCCGCGCTCGCCCGTGCGCTCGCCGTCGCGGCGGCGGGGGACCGCGGCCGTCCGGTGCTCGCCGTGACCGCCACCGGCCGCGAGGCCGAGGACCTCGCCGCCTCCCTGCGCTCGCTGCTGCCGCCCGACGCGGTCGCCGAGTACCCGGCCTGGGAGACGCTGCCGCACGAGCGGCTGTCGCCCCGCTCGGACACCGTCGGGCGCCGGCTCGCCGTGCTGCGCCGCATCGTGCACCCGCGCGCGGACGACCCGGCGGCCGGTCCGGTCCAGGTGATCGTCGCCCCGGTGCGTTCGGTGCTCCAGCCGCAGGTGAAGGGGCTGGCCGAGCTGGAGCCGGTCGCCGTCCAGCGAGGGGAGTCGCACGACCTGGAGGAGGTCGCCCGACGGCTGGCCGCCGCGGCCTACGCGCGCGTCGAACTCGTCGAGAAGCGCGGCGAGTTCGCCGTCCGCGGCGGTATCCTGGACGTCTTCCCGCCGACCGAGGAGCACCCCCTGCGGGTGGAGTTCTGGGGCGACGACGTCGAGGAGATCCGCTACTTCAAGGTCGCCGACCAGCGCTCCCTGGAGATCGCCGAGCACGGCCTGTGGGCGCCGCCCTGCCGCGAACTGCTGCTCACCGACGACGTGCGGGCGCGGGCCGCCGAACTGTCCGCCGGGCACCCCGGGCTGGCCGAGATCCTGGACAAGATCGCCGAGGGCATCGCGGTCGAGGGCATGGAGTCCCTCGCGCCGGTCCTGGTGGACGACATGGAACTGCTGGTCGACGTGCTGCCGCTCGGCTCGGTCACCGTGGTCTGCGACCCCGAGCGGGTGCGCACCCGGGCCGCCGACCTGGTCGCCACCAGCCAGGAGTTCCTGCACGCCTCCTGGGTCGCCGCGGCGGCCGGCGGGGACCGGCCGATCGACCTGGAGGCCATCGACGTCTCCGCCGCCTCGCTGCGCTCGCTCGCCGAGGTGCGCGAGCACGCCGACGAGATCGGACTGCCGTGGTGGTCCGTCAGCCCGTTCGCGACCAGCGAGTCGGCGGTCGACGGCATCCTTGAGTTCGACGCGAACACGCTGACCCTCGGCATGCACGCCGTCGAGGCCTACCGCGGCGACACCGCGCGCGCGATCGCCGACGCCAAGGAGCGGCTGGCCTCCGACTGGCGCGTCGTCATGGTGACGGAGGGCCACGGGCCCGCCTCCCGGCTCGCGGAGGTGCTCGGCAACGAGGGCATCCCGGCCCGGCTCGTCGCCGACCTCGCCGACGCGCCCACCCGGGACGTCGTCCACGTCTCCTGCGGCTCGATCGAGCACGGTTTCGTCGACGAGGCCCTCAAGCTCACCGTCATCACCGAGACCGACCTGTCCGGCCAGAAGTCCTCCACCAAGGACATGCGCCGGATGCCCTCCCGGCGCCGCAACGCGATCGACCCGCTGGCCCTGGCCGCCGGCGACTACGTCGTCCACGAGGCGCACGGCGTCGGCCGGTACGTCGAGATGGTGCAGCGCACCGTCCAGGGCGCCACCCGCGAGTACCTGGTGCTGGAGTACGCCCCCGCCAAGCGCGGCCACCCCGGCGACCGGCTGTTCGTGCCGACCGACCAGCTCGACCAGGTCACCAAGTACGTCGGCGGCGAGGCCCCGACGCTGCACCGGCTCGGCGGCGCGGACTGGGCGAAGACCAAGCAGCGGGCCAAGAAGGCGGTCAAGGAGATCGCCGCAGACCTGATCAAGCTGTACTCGGCGCGCATGGCCGCGCCCGGCCACACCTTCGGCCCGGACACCCCGTGGCAGCGCGAGCTGGAGGACGCCTTCCCGTACGCGGAGACGCCGGACCAGCTGACCACCATCGCCGAGGTCAAGTCGGACATGGAGAAGTCCGTCCCGATGGACCGGCTGATCTGCGGCGACGTCGGCTACGGCAAGACCGAGATCGCGGTGCGCGCGGCGTTCAAGGCGGTGCAGGACGGCAAGCAGGTGGCCGTGCTCGTGCCGACCACGCTGCTGGTGCAGCAGCATTTCTCGACCTTCGCCGAGCGCTACGCCAACTTCCCGGTCACGGTGAAGGCGCTGTCCCGCTTCCAGACCGACAGCGAGGCGAAGGCCGTCCTGGAGGGCCTGTTCGAGGGCTCGGTGGACGTCGTCATCGGCACCCACCGGCTGTTCTCCGCCGAGACCAGGTTCAAGGACCTCGGCCTCGTGATCGTCGACGAGGAGCAGCGGTTCGGCGTCGAGCACAAGGAGCAGCTGAAGAAGCTGCGCGCCAACGTCGACGTGCTCACGATGTCCGCGACCCCGATCCCGCGCACGCTGGAGATGGCCGTCACCGGCATCCGCGAGATGTCCACCATCACCACCCCGCCGGAGGAGCGGCACCCGGTGCTGACCTTCGTCGGCCCGTACGACGAGAAGCAGATCTCGGCCGCGATCCGGCGCGAACTCCTGCGCGAGGGCCAGGTGTTCTACATCCACAACCGGGTCGAGTCGATCGACAAGGCGGCGGCCCGGCTCAAGGACCTCGTGCCCGAGGCGCGGATCGCCACCGCGCACGGGCAGATGGGGGAGACCCAGCTGGAGAAGGTCGTCGTCGACTTCTGGGAGAAGGAGTTCGACGTCCTGGTGTCCACCACGATCGTCGAGTCCGGCATCGACATCTCCAACGCCAACACCCTGATCGTCGAGCGCGGTGACACCTTCGGGCTCTCCCAGCTGCACCAGCTGCGCGGGCGGGTCGGGCGCGGGCGCGAGCGCGGGTACGCCTACATGCTGTACCCGCCGGAGAGGCCGCTCACCGAGACGGCGCACGAGCGGCTGGCCACCATCGCCCAGCACACCGAGATGGGCGCCGGCATGTACGTCGCGATGAAGGACCTGGAGATCCGCGGCGCCGGCAACCTGCTCGGCGGCGAGCAGTCCGGGCACATCGCCGGCGTCGGCTTCGACCTCTACATGCGGATGGTCGGCGAGGCGGTGGCCGAGTTCCGCGAGTCGCTCGCGAGCGGTGGCGGCGAGCCGGAGGAGGAGCCGCTGGAGGTCAAGATCGAGCTGCCGGTCGACGCGCACGTGCCGCACGACTACGCGCCCGGCGAGCGGCTGCGGCTGCAGGCCTACCGCTCGATCGCGGCCGTCAACTCGGAGGAGGACATCCAGCAGGTCCGGGACGAACTCGTGGACCGCTACGGCAAGCTGCCCGAGCCGGTGGAGAACCTGCTGCTGGTCGCGGCGCTGCGGCTGTACGCCCGGCGGTGCGGCATCTCGGACATCACGCTGCAGGGGGCGAACGTCCGGTTCGGGCCGGTGGAGCTGCGCGAGTCGCAGCAGCTGCGGCTGAACCGGCTCTACCCGCGCAGCCAGGTCAAGGCCGCGAGCCGGCAGTTGCTGGTGCCCCGGCCGAGCACCGGCCGGATCGGCGGCAAGCCGCTGGTCGGGCGGGAGCTGCTGGGGTGGTGCAGCGAGTTCCTGTCGGCGATGTTCGACGACCTGGCGGGGGCGAGGAAGTAGCGCCCGCGGGCGGTTGGTGCACGGCGGTCTCGGGCTCTGCCCGGGGCCGCCGTTTCGTTCGTGCGGGGGCGTTCGTGCGGGGGCCTTGGTGCGGCGGTGCGGCCGCGTTCGTGCGGGGCCGCCGCCGCGGTCGTCCACCCTGGCGTCGGGGTCAGCCGACCTTCCACTGGCCGACCTGGTTGGCGAAGCCGTTGTCCAGGGCGAACTGGACCTTGTCCAGCTTGACGCCGTCCGGGACCTCGAAGGTGACGAAGCCCTTGCCGGTCTCACCGGGGGCGATGTTGGTGGGGGTCTGGAAGGCCGGCCCGGCCTTGGTCTCCTCCAGGTTCGGGCCGTAGGCCTGGCCCTGGGTGTCCACGACCTTGGCGCTGCTGGCGGGGACCTCGCCGTACGCCTGGGCGCCGGTGGCCTTGATCTGGAACTGCACCGCGACGTAGTGCTTGCCGTCGGCCGGCTTGAGGTACTCGTTGGCGCTCTCGGCCGGGTCGACCACCTTCACCGCGACGACGTCGGCGGTGTTGGCCTTGTCCATGCCCTTGAGCGCGATGGTGTCGCCGATCTTTGCGGGCGCCTTGGGGGCGTCGGCGGGCTTGCTCGGCGCGGCGGGCGCGCCGGCCGAGGTGCCCGCGGCGGCCGGGGCGGTCTGCTTCGCCTCGGTGGAGACGGTGGTGCCGGTGGAGTTGCACGCGGTCGCGGTGAGGGTGATCAGCGCGGCGCCCAGCAGGAGGGCGGCGGAGCGGCGAGTGGTGGCGGACATGGCGGTTCTCCCGGTGATCGGTGGTCTTCCTGGCTGCCGCCCCTGTCCGGTGGCGACGAAGAAATCACACCACTTCGCTGTGAACGATGTCAACGGCTTCCCATAAAACATCTCTGTTCACGTGTGAACGCATGGATCGGAGGTGCTGGCTATGCTGTGTGGTCACACCCAGCCCGCAGTCCCTGTCCCCGTGCGACGTCGGAGGAGCCCCCGTGCCGGACCGAGCCGAAGTGACCGCCGTCGAGATCGCCCGGCTGGCCGGCGTCGGCCGCGCCGCGGTCAGCAACTGGCGCCGCCGCCACGCCGACTTCCCGCGCCCGGTCGGCGGCAGCGACGCCAGCCCGACCTTCGCCCTCGGCGAGGTCGAGGCCTGGCTGCGCGCACAGGGCAAGATCGCCGAACTCCCGCCCCTGGAGCGCGCCTGGCAGTTCGTCGACGCCCTCCGCGACCCGGCCGGCCACCCCGCCGCCCCGCTCGTCGAGGCCGGCACCCTCCTGCTCCTGCTGCACCGCGACCCCGACCGCTGGGCCGCCCTCGCCGCCGAGCCCGACACGCGCCTCGCGACGGCGCTCCCGAGGGCCGTCGCCGACACCGTCGTTCACACCTTCGACGCGGACGGCGCCGACCTCCTCGCTCTCCCCGGACTCCTCGGCAGCACCCAGCTCGACCTCGCCCGCCTGCTCGCCGCCCTCGCCGCAGACACCGGCGCCGCCGCGGTGTACGAGCAACTGCTCGCCCGCTACGCCGAGGCCAACACCCGCCAGCTCAGCCCCACCCCGCCCGAGGCCGCCGACCTGCTCGCCGCCGTCGCCGGCGTCCCCGCCACCGTGCTCGACCCGGCCGCCGGCCTCGGCGCCGTCCTGCTCGCCCACCCGCACACCACCGGCCGTTACGGCCAGGACGCCGACCCCGTCACCGCCGCCCTCGCCCGCCTCCGGCTCGCCCTGCACGCCCCCGCCGCCGAACCCGGCCCGCTCCCGCTCGCGCTGCGCCCCGGCGACGCGCTGCGCGCCGACGCCTACCCCGGCGACACCTTCGAGGCGGTGCTCTGCCAGCCGCCGTACAACGAACGGGACTGGGGGCACGAGGAGTTGCAGTTCGACACCCGGTGGCCGGGCGGTCTCGTCCCGCCCCGCGGCGAGTCCGAACTCGCGTGGGTCCTGCACTGCCTCGCGCACACCCGCCCCGGCGGCCTCGCCGCCCTCCTGCTGCCCCCCGCCGTCGCCGGACGCCGGTCCGGGCGCCGAGTCCGCGCCGAACTCCTGCGCTCCGGCGCCCTGCGCGCCGTCATCGCCCTGCCGGCCGGCGCCGCCCCGCCGTACGGGGTGCCGCTGCACCTCTGGGTGCTCCGCGCGCCGAAGCCGGGGGACGACTTCCGCCAGGTGCTGCTGCTCGACGCCGGGTCGGCCCCGGTGGAGGGCGGGCGCGACAAGGTCGACTGGCCCGGACTGCGGCGGACCGTCGTCCACGCCTGGCGCGCCTTCGACCGGGCCGCCCGGGACGGCGAGCCGGTGCCCGCCGACGTCCCCGGCGTCCACCGGGCGATGGCCGCGATCGACCTGCTCGACGACGAGACCGACCTCTCACCCGCCCGGCACGTCCCGCCCGCCGCCCCGCTCGGCGGCGCCGCCGAACTCTCCCACCTCGGCGGGCGGTTGACGGAACTCCTGGCCGGCCTCGCCGATCCCGCCACCCTCCTGCCCCCGCCCGGCGCGGAACCCGCCGCCGGCGTCGTCACCGTCGGCGAACTCGTGCGCGCCGGCGCACTGGAGGTGCACTCCTCCGGCACCGGCGCGACCACCCGCCCGGGCCCGGGCGAGGTGCTCGTCGTCACCGACCAGGACCTCGTCACCGGCAACCCGCCCACCGCCGCGCTCGCCGCCCCCGGCCCCGCCGGAGACCTCCGCACCCGCCCCGGCGACGTCCTCGTCCCCGCCCTCGGCGGCGGCCTCGCCCGCGTCGTCCCGGCCGAGGGCCCCCTCGTCGGCGCCGCCCTCGGCAGCCGCCTCCACCTGCTCCGCCCCGACCCGGCCGCCCTCGACGCCGAGTTCCTGGCCGGCCACCTCCGTTCCACCGCCGGCACCCGCCGCGCCGCGAGCCACGCCACCACGACCGCCCGCCTCGACATCCGCCGGGTCGAACTGCCCCGCCTCCCGCTGCCCGACCAGCAGCGTCAGGGCACCGCCTTCGCCCGCCTGGCCGCCTTCGCCACCACCCTCACCCAGGCCGCCTCCCTGGCCCAGACCCTGACCCAGGCCGCCACCGACGCCCTGGCCACCGGCTCCCTGGCTCCCTGACCCCCGGCCCGCTCCTGCGCAGGAAGTCGGTCCGACCGACTTCCTGCGCGCCGGATGTCCTCGCGCCGAGCTGACGCTCCCTCTCAACCCTGTCTCCGGGAGGGACTCCGGGCGGTACCGTGTGCTCGGTCCGTCCGTCCTCACCAGCTCAGGAGCGCACATGGCAGGGCAGTACCCCGGGACGTTCGGACCCCCGCCCGGTGCCGCCGCCCAGCCGCCGGGCCGTCCCTCGGCCTCCGTCCGGGTGCTGTGCGCGCTCGTCCCGCTGCTGACGGCGGGCGTGTTCGGCCCGCTGCCCTCCCTCGTGCTGGCGATACGCCGCAGGCGCCCGTACGACATCGCGGGCGCCGTCGTCTACTGCCTGCTGCTCCTCACCATGGTCGTCTGCGCGGGCGTCGCGAGCGACACCAAGGCCTCGGCCGCGAACGTCATCGGCGAGATCGCCCTGGCCCTCCTCTGGCTCACCCCCACGCTGCACTACCTCGTGATGGACCGCCGGTCCCTCTGGGCGCCCGCCCCGTATGCCCCGCCGCCCGCCGTTCCCCACGCCCCGTCGCCCGCCGCCCCGTACGGCGCGACCACGCCCGGCCACACCGCTCCGCCGCCCGCCGCCCCGTACGGCGCGACCACGCCCGGCCACACCGCTCCGTCGCCCGCCGCCCCGTACGGCGCGACCACGCCCGGCCACACGGCCCCGTCGCCCGCCGCCCCGTACGGCGCGACCATGCCCGGCCACACCGCCCCGTCGCCCGCCGCCCCGTACGGCGCGACCATGCCCGGCCACACGGCCCCGCCGCCCGCCGACGACCTGCGCGAACTCGGTGAACTCCTGCGCCGCCAGGCCCGCGAGGGCGGGTCGTGACCGTCGACCGCGTGATCGCGGGCCGCTACCGCCTCGCCGAGAAGATCGGCCACGGCGGCATGGGCCAGGTGTGGGGCGGCTACGACGAGCGCCTGGACCGCCCGGTCGCGGTCAAGCTGCTCCGCACCGACCACCTCCTGGCCGCCGGTCCCACCTCCGCCCCCACGGGCACCGAACAACGCCGCCACGGCGACGAGCTGCGCCGCCGCTTCCTGCGTGAGTGCCGGGTCACGGCCGCGCTGGACCACCCCGGGCTGGTCACGGTCTTCGACGCGGGGGAGGACGAGGGCGAGCTGTATCTCGTCATGCAGCGCGTCCCCGGGGTGAGCCTCGCCGACCTCATCGCCGAGGACGCGCCGTTCCCGATCGAGCGGGCGGTCGCCGTCGCCGCCCAGCTGTGCGCCGCGCTGGCCGCCGTCCACGCCGTACCGGTGGTCCACCGGGACCTCAAGCCCAGCAACGTGATGGTCCGCCACGACGGCCGTACGGTCCTGCTGGACCTCGGCATCGCCACCGCCCTCGACCCCGGCGCCACCCGCCTCACCCTCACCGGCGTGCCGATCGGCAGTCCGTCCTACATGGCGCCCGAGCAGGCGCTGGCCACCACCACCGACCCGCGCAGCGACCTCTACGCGCTCGGCTGCCTCCTGCACGAGATGCTCGCCGGCGAGGAGCCGTTCCGCGCGCCGACCGCGCTCGGCGTGCTGCGGCGCCACGTGGACGAGCCGCCGGTCCCGCTGCGCGACCTGCGGCCGGACGTACCGCAGCCGCTCGAACGCCTCGTCCTCGACCTGCTCGCCAAGCAGCCCGCCGACCGTCCCGCCGACGCCCGGCAGGTGTACGGGCGGTTGCTCCCGCTGCTGCCCGCGCCCGAGGCGGCCGCCCAACCGCGGTACGCGCCGCTGCCCGACCCCACCCGGCCGTACCGCTTCCCGCACCAGCCGCAGCCGTCGGCCGCCGGGCCGGTGCAGCAGCGGCCGGTGCCGGTGTCGGTGCCGGTGCCGCAGGCGCCGGCGACCCCGCCGCCACCGGCGGTGCCGCCGGTGGTCCCGTTCGTCCCTGCCGTCCCGTCCGTCCCGTCCGCCCCGGACCTCGGCGCGGAGTGCGGACGGCTCTCCGACCTCGTCGACGCTGGCCGCCACACCGAGGTCCTCGGCCTCGCCGCCCGGCTGTTGCCCCGCGCCGAGGCCGAACTCGGCGACGGCGCGCCGCTCGTGCGGACGATCCGCACCATCTACGCCCGCACCCTCCTCCAGGAGGGACACCACGCGCAGGCCCTCCCCGAGTACCGCCGCCTCGCCGCCACCGCCGACGGCGGCCCGTTCGGGCCCCAGGCCCTCGACCACCGCTACCGCGCGGCGATCTGCCTCGACCACCTCGGGCAGGGCGCGGAGGCGATGGCCGAGTACCAGTCCCTCCTCGCGACGGCGGCCCACGACCCCGACCCGGAACGCGCCTTCGACCTCCGCGAACGCATCGGCCTCAGGCTCGCCGCCGCGGGAGACGCCGAGAACGCCTGGCAGTGGCTCCTCCAGCTCCTTTTCGAACGCGAACGCCGCGAGGGCCCCCACCACCCCGCCGTCCGCCGCCTCCGCCACTCCCTGAACACCCTCCAACCCCACCGCACCACCCGCTGAGCCTCACCCCCCATCCCGCCGAACGCTGGGCCGCGCCGTAGGAAGTCGTTGGGGCCGACTTCCTGTGCTTCCGTGCCTGGCCTTCGCCTCAGCGTGAGAGGCCGGCGGCATCACCCCCGGCGGCTGGGCTGCGCCGTAGGAGGTCGTTGGGGCCGACTTCCTGTGCTTCCGTGCCTGGCCTTCGCCTCAGCGTGGGAGGCCGGCGGCATCACCCCCGGCGGCTGGGCTGCGCCGTAGGAGGTCGTTGGGGCCGACTTCCTGTGCTTCCGTGCCTGGCCTTCGCCTCGGCGTGGGAGGCCGGCGGCATCGCCCCCGCCCACTGGGCCGTGTCGTAGGAAGTCGATGGGGCCGACTTCGTACGTTTCCGTTTCCTGGCGTCCACCTCCACGTGAGAGGTCGGCGGCATCGCCCCCGCCTGCTGGGCCGCGCCGTAGGAAGTCGTTGGGGCCGACTTCCTGTGCTTCCGTGCCTGGCCTTCGCCTCGGCGTGGGAGGCCGGCGGCATCGCCCCCGCCTGCTGGGCCGCGCTGTAGGAAGTCGGTGGGGCCGACTTCCTGCGTTTCCGTTTCCTGGCGTCCGCCTCGGCGTGGGAGGCCGGCGGCATCGCCCCCGCCCACTGGGCCGCGCTGTAGGAAGTCGATGGTGCCGACTTCCTGTGGAGGCCCGCGTCCGGGGATGGCGGGGTGTGCCGGATGTCGGCCCGGCCGACTTCCTGTGCGGAGCCTCGTTTCGGGCTGTGGCGCAGGGAGTCGATGGGGCCGACTTCCTGTGCAGGGCCCCGGATGCGGGGAAGCGGCGCTGTGCGAGGCCCGATGGTGCGGGAGGTCGGCGGGGCCGACTTCTCGTGTGGGGCGCGTGGGGAGCCGCCCTGCTCGACTTCGTGTGCCTGGCCTTCGAGTCCAGTGTGAGACGCGAAGCCCTGTACCGAGGCGAGACGCCGGGGGCGGCTTCTCGGAGATCCGCGGGACGGTGGTCCGGATCGGGTTCTGCTGGTCGGGCAGGGGGCCGGGGCGGGTAGGTTCGGGGTGTGACGACGAATACTCCGGGCGCGAAGTTGATCCTGCTCACCACCACCCACCGGGTGGCCCCCGGGCTGCTGGCGTGGCCGGCGTGGGAGGCGTTGCGGTCGGCGGGGCGGGTGCTGGCGGGGGACGCCGGGCATCCGCAGGTGGCCGCGGTGCGGCAGGCCGGGGTGGACGTGGAGATCGTGGAGCCGGCTTCGGCGCCGGCGCTGGCGCGGCTGCTGACCGAGGAGCCCGCCGGCCGGGCCCCCACGGTGTGGCTGGGCAGCCCCGACGGGGACCCGGGCCTCACCGCGGCGCTGGCGCGCCTGGCCGTGGAGCACGCGGGGGAGGTGCCGGAGATCGAGGTGCTGCCGGGGTCGTACGACCTGCCCGGCGCCCGCCTGCTGGACCTGGTCTCGGTGATGGACCGGCTGCGCTCGCCGGGGGGCTGCCCGTGGGACGCCGAGCAGACGCACGCGAGCCTGGTGAAGTACCTGGTCGAGGAGGCGTACGAGCTGGTCGAGGCGATCGAGGAGGGGGACCGGGAGACGCTGCGCGAGGAGCTGGGGGACGTCCTGCTCCAGGTGTTCTTCCATTCGCGGATCGCCGAGGAGCACCCGACCGACGCCTTCTCGATCGACGACGTGGCCGGTGACCTGGTCGAGAAGCTGATGTACCGGCACCCGCACGTGTTCGGGGACGTCGAGGCGGAGGGCGCCGCCGAGGTCGAGGCGAACTGGGAGCAGCTGAAGGCGGCCGAGAAGGCGGACCGCGAGTCGGTGCTGGACGGCGTGCCGGCCGGGCTGCCGTCGCTCGCGTACGCGGCGAAGCTGGTGTCGCGGGTGCGCCGGGCCGGGTTCGAGGGCGTGCCGGACGAGTCGTACGAGCTGCCCGCGGAGCTCACGGAGGAGTCCGCGGGCAGGCTGCTGCTGGCCGTGGCGCAGCGGGCGCACGACGCGGGGGTGGACGTGGACGCGGCGCTGCGCGCGGCGGCGCGCGCCTACCGGGACGCGGTCCGCGAGGCCGAGGGCCTCAAGCCGGAGTAGACGCGGGGGAAGGGGAAGGGCCTCAGGCCGCCGTCACCGCGTCCTGGACGGTGGTCCGCGGCTGGGGCAGGACGACCTCGCCGATGGCCTCGCCGACGAGGGCGACGAGTTCGGCGAGGCGCTCCAGGCCGAGATGGTCGGGAAGGTCGGCGAGGGAGATGATCCGCTCGCCGTCCGGGCCGGCGACGCAGAACAGGTCGATCGGCCCGAGGTGCTTCTCGGCGGTGTCGACGAGCGCGGCGACGTCGCTGGGGCGGCGGACGTCCCCGCCGACGCCGACGACGGGGCAGCCGGGCCGGTCGAGTTCGCCGGCGAGGTCCTCGGCGACGCCGGCCCGCTGGTCGGCGATCAGCACTCCGGCGGCGCCGGCCGCGGTGAACCGGCGGGCGAGGTCGGCTCCCGACCCGCCGTCGAGTACCGCGATGACGACGACTGCCCCGGTGACCCGCATGGTGCGCTCCTCCCTGTGGGCGGTCCGCACTGACGCCCACGATTTCTGCCGAGGATCGTAGGCAGGTCCTGACCCTCCGCAACAGGGGTTACCCCTCAGGTGACCAGGCTCACGCCTGCCCACCGTCCAAGAGCTGTCCAAAACCCGTCCACGCACTGTCCACGGGCCGTTCGCGGGGCGTTGAGGAACGGTCCGCGGGCCGTTGACGATCCGGTCACTCACCGTAGATGGCGGGGTGCCCCCGACCCACCGGATACGGTCGTCCCATGCCAGTTCAGCCCGACGCCGCCCGCCCGCCGCTCTTCACGTGGGAGTTCGCCGCCGACCCGTACCCGGCGTACGCGTGGCTGCGCGAGCACGCCCCGGTGCACCGCACCACGCTGCCGAGCGGGGTGGACGCCTGGCTGGTGACGCGGTACGCGGACGCGCGGCAGGCGCTGGCGGACGGCCGGCTGTCGAAGAACCCGGCGCACCACAGCGAGCAGGCGCACCGCACCGGCCGGGTCGGGATCCCGGGGGAGCGGCAGGCGGACCTGATGACGCACCTGCTGAACATCGACCCGCCGGACCACACCCGGCTGCGCCGCCTGGTCTCGAAGGCGTTCACGCCGCGCCGGGTGGCCGAGTTCGAGCCGCGGGTGCAGCAGCTCACCGACCGCCTGATCGACGGCTTCGCGCAGCGCGGTTCGGCGGACCTCATCCACGAGTTCGCGTTCCCGCTCCCCATCTACGCGATCTGCGACATGCTCGGCGTGCCGGCCGAGGACCAGGACGACTTCCGCGACTGGGCCGGCATGATGATCCGCCACGGGGGCGGCCAACGCGGCGGCGTGGGGCGGGCGGTGAAGCGGATGCGGGCGTACCTGCTGGAGCTGATCCACCGCAAGCGGGCGGACCTCGGGGACGACCTGATCTCGGGCCTGATCCGGGCGAGCGACCACGGCGAGCACCTCACCGAGAACGAGGCCGCCGCGATGGCGTTCATCCTCCTGTTCGCCGGCTTCGAGACGACCGTCAACCTGATCGGCAACGGGACGTACGCGCTGCTGCGCAACCCGGAGCAGCGCCGCCTGCTGCAGGAGTCGGTGGCGCGGGGCGAGACGGCGCTGCTGGAGACCGGGATCGAGGAACTCCTGCGCTACGACGGTCCGGTGGAGCTGGCGACGTGGCGGTTCGCGACCCACCCGCTGACCATCGGCGGGGTGGACATCCCGGTCGGCGACCCGGTGCTCGTGGTGCTGGCGGCGGCGGACCGGGATCCGGCCAGGTTCTCGGACGAGAACACCCTGGACCTGGCCCGGGCGGACAACCCGCACCTGGGTTTCGGGCACGGCATCCACTACTGCATCGGCGCCCCGCTGGCCAGGCTCGAAGGCCGGTCGGCGCTGGCCACGCTGTTGTCCCGGCTGCCCGATATCGCGCTGGCGGAAAGCCCGGAGAACCTGCGGTGGCGCGGTGGCCTGATCATGCGCGGATTGCGCGAACTTCCGGTCGAATTCAGTCCCGAGAGCCGTTCACCGCACGCGCTTCCCGACGCTCCGACACACTGACGGGACGTCGCGAACCGGTACGGATCGGCCGTATGAACACCCATCAATCCGGACAAACAGCCGCCGTTGGTAGGCGATCGACCACGTGCCGTAATTTCTGTGTGATGTCTGCGATATGAGCTTGTGATTGGTCTGAGGATCTGTCTACTCTCCCTGGAGTTCGCAGCTGCGGACCCCGAGTGCGGAACGCCGAGTCCTGCCCGCCGCGCCACGGGAAACCGACCAGAACCCTGGGCAGGGGCGGGGGAACCAGGTTTGTTGCCGTTCCTCCACGGCTTGGGGTGAAGCCGCCCGAGCGGAATCGTTTCCGCAGACGGCGGCCGGGCCACCTCCCGGTCCGAACCCGACAGCTCACCTCGCAGGCGTGCGGAGAGGGACCCCTTCATGCTGTTCGTTGGAACCGGTCGTCACCGCCGTCGCACCCAGACCGAGAAGGCCATCGCCGTCGCCGGAGTGGCCGGCGTCGGACTCGCGATGCCGATCCTCACCGCCACCGGCGCCTCCGCCGCCCCGGCCTCCGCCTGGGACTCCGTCGCCCAGTGCGAGAGCGGCGGCGACTGGGGCATCAACACCGGCAACGGCTTCTACGGCGGCCTGCAGTTCACCTCCAGCACCTGGAAGGCCTTCGGCGGCACCGCGTACGCGGCGCAGGCCAACCAGGCCTCCAAGGGCCAGCAGATCGCGGTGGCCGAGAAGGTCCTGGCCTCGCAGGGTCCGGGCGCCTGGCCGGTCTGCTCGAAGAAGGCCGGCCTGTCGAAGGGCGGCGCCCCCGCCGCCGTCGACACCTCCGACGCCAAGCCCGCCGCGCAGCAGCACTCCCAGCCGGCGCAGCAGCAGCCCGCGGCGAAGCCGGCCCAGCCGAAGCCGGCTCAGAAGCCCGCCCAGCAGCAGTACCAGCAGCACACGCAGCAGGCCCAGCAGCAGCCGCAGGCCCCGGGCTTCTCCGGCAAGGCCGGCTGGGACGCCGACGCGAAGGTGTACTGGTACCAGAACAACGGCACCTGGTACTGGACCAGCCACCAGGGCGTCTACCAGCAGTACGCGGGCCAGGCCCAGCAGCAGGCCGCTCAGCAGCAGTACGCCCAGCAGCAGGTCCAGCAGCAGTACGCCCAGCCGCAGCAGCAGGCCCCGCGCGCTGCCGTCGCCCCGCAGGGCGGCCACGACTACACCGTCCACGCCGGTGACACGCTGTCGAGCATCGCGTCCGCCCAGGGTGTGCACGGCGGCTGGCAGTCGGTCTACGACGGCAACCGCGGCACCGTCGGCGGCGACCCGAACCTGATCCTGCCCGGCCAGGTGCTGCACCTCGGCTGACGCCGGCCGGAACCGGTGCGACACGCCACGGAGGGGGCCGACCCCGGATCGGCCCCCTTCGTCCGCTTCCGCCCCTTTTCCCGGGGAGCCCAGGTGAACTACCGGTAAGTAGCCCGGCCACACGCTGAGACGGGACCGAGGTCGGCGTGGCCCCGGGACCACGTGCGGTTAGGCTCTGGTCGTAACGACTCCGCAATCATCCCGCCGGCCGCACCACTGGTCAGCGGGACCCTGCTTCCGCAAGGAGATGCCTCGTGCCGTCCATCGATGTCGTCGTAGCCCGTGAGATCCTCGACTCGCGTGGCAACCCCACGGTCGAGGTCGAGGTCGGCCTCGACGACGGCAGCACCGGTCGTGCCGCTGTCCCGTCGGGTGCCTCCACCGGCGCCTTCGAGGCGCTGGAGCTCCGCGACGGTGACAAGAACCGCTACTTCGGCAAGGGCGTGGAGAAGGCCGTCCTGGCCGTCATCGAGCAGATCGGCCCGGAGCTGGTCGGCTACGACGCCACCGAGCAGCGCCTGATCGACCAGGCCATGCTCGACCTGGACGCCACCCCGGACAAGTCCTCGCTCGGCGCCAACGCCATCCTGGGCGTCTCGCTGGCCGTCGCGCACGCCGCCTCCGAGGCGAGCGACCTGCCGCTGTTCCGCTACCTGGGCGGCCCGAACGCGCACGTCCTGCCGGTCCCGATGATGAACATCCTCAACGGCGGCTCGCACGCGGACTCCAACGTCGACATCCAGGAGTTCATGATCGCCCCGATCGGCGCGGAGTCCTTCTCCGAGGCCGTCCGCTGGGGCGTCGAGGTCTACCACACCCTCAAGGGCGTCCTGAAGGAGCGCGGCCTGTCCACCGGCCTCGGCGACGAGGGCGGCTTCGCGCCGAACCTGGACAGCAACCGCGAGGCCCTGGACCTCATCACCGAGGCCATCCAGAAGGCCGGCTACGTGCCCGGCCGCGACATCGCGCTGGCCCTGGACGTCGCCGCCTCCGAGTTCTACCAGGACGGCGCCTACCAGTTCGAGGGCAAGGCCCTCTCGGCCGCGGAGCTCATCGAGTACTACGCCGGGCTCGTCGCCGCCTACCCGCTGGTCTCCATCGAGGACCCGCTGGACGAGTCGGACTGGGACGGCTGGAAGGCCATGACCGTCAAGCTGGGCGACAAGGTCCAGCTGGTCGGCGACGACCTGTTCGTCACCAACCCGGCCCGCCTGGCCAAGGGCATCGAGACCGGCACCGCCAACGCGCTGCTGGTGAAGGTCAACCAGATCGGCTCGCTGACCGAGACCCTGGACGCCGTCGAGCTGGCCCAGCGCAACGGCTACCGCTGCATGATGTCGCACCGCTCCGGCGAGACCGAGGACGTCACCATCGCCGACCTGGCCGTCGCCACCAACTGCGGTCAGATCAAGACCGGCGCCCCGGCCCGCTCCGAGCGCGTCGCCAAGTACAACCAGCTGCTGCGCATCGAGGAGATCCTCGACGACGCCGCCGAGTACGCCGGCCGCGGCGCCTTCCCGCGCTTCCGCTCCGCGGAGTAATCACGCTCTGCGGAGTAATCAGCACGGTCGCTCCGCGGAGCAATGAGCACAGCCGCTCGGCGGAGTAGTACGCACAGCGAGCACGAGGGCTGAACACCTCCGGTGGTGCACGCCTGACCGGTGCCCCGCCGTTCACCCCGTAGGGTGGACGGCGGGGCACCGTCGCGACCAGGAGGGGAACGGGAGATGGCTGGCTGGAGGATCCCGGGCTTGGCGGCCCGTCCTCGCTTCACGAGCCGGGCGACCGTCCTCGTCCTGGTGCTCTGCTCGCTGGTGGCGATCCTCGCCTACCCGACGCGGCAGTTCATCTCCCAGCGCGCCGAGATCTCCGCCCAGCGGGCGAAGGCCGAGCACGCCCGGCAGCAGGTCGAGCAGCTGCGCCGGGACAAGGCCCGCTGGCAGGACCCGGAGTACGTCAAGGCGCAGGCCCGTGCCCGGCTGCACTACGCGATGCCGGGGGAGACCCCGTACATCGCGGTGGATCCGGCCGGAGCGGGCGCCGCCCAGTCCTCCGCCGCCCCGCCCGCCCCCTCCGACGGCACGGCCGGCGGCGCGGTGAAGGCCGCCAAGCCCTGGTACTCCAGCGTCTGGGACTCGGTGGACGCCGCCGACACCGCGGCCCTGGCCCCCATCGCGCCGTCGACCCGTCCCCTCCCACCGTCCCCCGCTGGAGACCCCTCCCCCCATGACCACTGAGAACCACCCCGCCGTCTCCGACGCCGACGTCGCCGCCATCGCCGCCCAGCTGGGCCGGGTCCCGCGCGGCCTGCGCGGCGTGGCCCACCGCTGCCCGTGCGGCAACCCGGACGTCGTCGAGACGGCCCCGCGGCTGCCCGACGGCACGCCGTTCCCGACGCTCTACTACCTGACCTGCCCCAAGGCCGCCTCGCTGATCGGCACCCTGGAGGCGGACGGCGTGATGAAGGAGCAGACCGCCCGGCTGGCCGAGGACCCGGAGCTGGCGGCCGCGTACCAGGAGGCGCACGAGGACTACATCGCCCGGCGCGACGCCATCGAGGTGCTGGAGGGCTTCCCGAGCGCCGGCGGCATGCCGGACCGGGTCAAGTGCCTGCACGTGCTGGTCGGCCACTCGCTGGCCGCCGGAGAGGGCGTCAACCCGCTCGGTGACGAGGCGATCGGCATGCTGGAGGACTGGTGGGCCAAGGGCCCGTGCGTCTCCCCGGCCGAGGTCGAGGCGGCCGGCGAGCGGGTCCTGCGCAACCGGGCCAAGGACCAGGACCACGAGGCCGTCATCGCCGCCAAGGAGCAGAAGACCGCCGAGCGCGCCGCGAAGAAGCGTGCCGCCGACGAGGCCGAGGCGCGGGAGTCCGAGTGAGCACGACCCGCGTGGCCGCGATCGACTGCGGCACCAACTCGATCCGGCTGCTGGTCGCCGACCTGGACCCGGCGACCGGTGAGATCACCGACCTGGACCGCCGGATGATCGTCAACCGGCTGGGCCAGGGCGTGGACCGCACCGGCCGGCTGCACCCGGACGCGCTGGCCCGCACCTTCGCGGCCTGCCGGGAGTACCGGGAGGTCGTCGACGGCTTCGGGGTCGGCCCGGAGCGCATCCGCTTCGTCGCCACCAGCGCCTCCCGGGACGCCGAGAACAGCGACGAGTACGTCAAGGGCGTGCGCGAGATCCTCGGCGTCGAGCCCGAGGTGGTCAGCGGCGAGGAGGAGGCGCACCTGTCCTTCGTCGGCGCCACCAAGGAGCTGACCGGCGGTCAGTTCGCCGCGCCGTACCTGGTGTTCGACCTCGGCGGCGGCTCGACCGAGTTCGTGCTCGGCACGGACGACGTCCAGGCCGCGCGCTCGGTGGACATCGGCTGCGTCCGGCTGACCGAGCGGCACTTCGGCGGCGCCGAGCTGCCCTCCGCGGAGCAGATCGCCGAGGCCAGGGCGCACGTGCGGGCCGAGCTGGACAAGGCCGAGGAGGCCGTCCCGCTGACCGGCGCGGCCACCCTGGTGGGCCTCGCCGGGACGGTCACCACGGTGTCCGCGATCGCCCTGGACCTGCCGGCCTACGACTCGGCGGTGATCCACCACTCGCGGATCGGCCGGGAGCGGGTCGCGGAGATCGCCCGCGAGCTGCTGGCCGCCACCCACGCCGAGCGCGCCGCGATCCCGTCGATGCACCCGGGCCGGGTGGACGTGATCGCGGCCGGGGCGCTGGAGTTGTTGGAGATCATGGAGCGCACCGGCGCCGCCGAGGTCGTCGTGAGCGAGCACGACATCCTGGACGGCATCGCCTGGAGTATCGCCTCCTGACCCGTTGCGGGCCTTACCCGACCGGCTCCGGAACCCCGAACGGGGGGCCGGGGCCGGGGCGCGCCCGGGCGCGGGCGGAAAAGTTCGTGAATTTCTTCACATGGCGATCCAGTCATTCGTCGCACCCGCTCGTCCGCTACGTCCGAATTGTGGGACCGAAGGCTGCCACCGCGCGTCGCCCGTTGGATCGCAGGTCAGGCCTCGCTTGAGGTTTGAAAATCGAAATCACAAGCGGGAACCCGGGTGCTGTACGGATCGTTGCTGCTCAGCAGGGTGGTGTGACCCCGGGTGCTCACGGGGTGCCCGCGGGTGCGGTGAGGTGTCCCCGAGGAGGCCGTTTTGTGGCCGCGCAGTGTAGCACGGGGTGTCCATCCGCTTGTGACCGGGCTCACGAAGGCTGCTCCGGACGGTGCTGGATACTTTCGGATATGAGCACCACGGAGCGTCCTCGCATCCTCATTGTCGGCGGTGGTTACGTCGGCCTGTATGCCGCGATGCGCATCCTCAAGAAGATGCGTTACGGCGAAGCGACCGTCACGGTCGTCGACCCGCGGTCGTACATGACGTACCTGCCCTTCCTCCCCGAGGCGGCCGGCGGCAACGTCGCGCCCCGCAACCTCGTCGCGCCCCTGCGCAGCGCCCTCAAGAAGGCGGAGGTGCTCACCGGTCACGTGACCGCTGTGGACCACGCCCGCAAGGTCGCCACCATCGCGCCCGCGGCCGGCGACTCCTACGAGCTGCCCTTCGACTACCTCGTCGTCGCGACCGGCTCGGTCTCCCGCACCTTCCCGATCCCGGGTCTGGCGGAGAACGGCATCGGCATGAAGACGGTTGAGGAGGCCATCGCCCTCCGCAACCACGTCATGGCGCAGCTGGACAAGGCCGAGTCCACCACGGACGAGGCGATCCGGCGCAAGGCCCTGACCTTCGTCGTCATCGGCGGCGGCTTCGCCGGCGTCGAGACGATCGCCGAGGTCGAGGACATGGCGCGCGACGCCGCCAAGATCTACAAGACCGTCAGCCGCGACGACATGCGCTTCATCCTGGTGGAGGCGGCCAACCGCATCCTCCCCGAGATGGGCCCGGACCTCGGTCTGTGGACCAAGGAGAAGCTCGGCGAGCGCAACATCGAGGTCTACATCGAGACCTCCATGGACTCCTGCGTCGACGGCCACGTCGTGCTGAAGAACGGCATGGAGATGGACGCCTCCACCATCGTGTGGACGGCCGGCGTGAAGCCGAACCCGGTGCTGGCCCACTTCGGCCTGCCGCTGGGCCCGCGCGGCCACGTCGACACGGCGCCGACCCTCCAGGTCCAGGGCTTCGACTACGTCTGGTCCGCCGGCGACAACGCCCAGGTGCCGGACCTCGCCGCCGGCGAGGGCGCCTGGTGCCCGCCGAACGCGCAGCACGCCTGCCGCCAGGCCGTCGTCCTCGGCGACAACGTGATCTCCGGCATGCGCGGCTTCCCGCAGAAGGAGTACAAGCACAAGAACCTCGGTGCGGTCGCCGGTCTGGGCCTGCACAAGGGTGTCGCGATCCTCTTCGGCAAGTTCAAGCTGAAGGGCCGCCTCGCCTGGTGGTTCCACCGCGCGTACCACGGCGCCATGGTGCCGACCTTCAACCGCAAGGTCCGCGTCTTCACCGACTGGACCCTCGCCGTCTTCCTGAAGCGCGAGATGGTCGGCCTGTCCCAGATGGAGCAGCCGTACCTGCCCATCCAGGAGGTCACCCCGCCCACGAAGCCCGTGGAGGCCGCCAAGCCGGCCGCCGAGAAGGAACTCGCGAGCAAGTAAGCGACTGAGACCCCGGTGTGGGAGCACCGGGGTATGAGTCGGAGGCCCTCCGCCCGGCAGTGTCGCCGGACCACGACCTCCGTGGTGCTCAGCCGGCCGTGCGACCGGGCGGAGTACAGAAGTTGGAAGGCCCCTGCCGAACCCTCCGGCAGGGGCCTTCCGCGTTCCCGGACCGGCCGATGCTCCTATAGACGTCAAGCGGCGGGCGCGAGGTCGCCTGGAGTGATTCGTGCGGCTGCTGTGCCGGTGAGCGCGCGGTAGACCTCGCGTGCGACGAAGCGCTTGAGGCAGCGGATGATGTCCTTCTTCGAGAGTCCTTCCTTGGTGCGGCGGGCGACGTAGGCACGGGTGCGCTCGTCGTAGCGCATGCGGACCAGCACGATGGTGTGCAGGGCGTTGTTGGCAGCCCGGTCACCGCCGCGGTTGAGGCGGTAGCGGTGGGTTCGGCCGGAGGATGCAGGGATCGGCGCGACTCCGGCAAGGTGCGCGAACGCGCCCTCGGAGCGCATCCGTTCGGGGTTGTCCCCGGCGGATGCGAGGAGCTGGCCGGCGGTCTCGGGGCCGACGCCGAACAGTGCGATCAGTTCCGGTGCGGCTCGTCGGACCAGCGGGCCGATCGCGGCATCGAGCTCGGCGATCTCCTCATCCAGGCTCTGGTGGCGTCGGGCCAGGCGCCGCAGGGCCGCCTTGGTCGCGGCCAGCGGCGTGGACAGGTCCGTGCCGGGCCGCAGCCGGGCGAGTGTGCCTATCAGGCAGACACGCTCCAGTCCCGCGACCTGCTCGCGCAGCACCGCCGGGGCGGACACGAGCATGCTGCGGATCTGGTTCATCGCCTGGGTGCGGGCCTTGATGCCGCTGCGGCGGGCGACCCGCAGCACACGCACGGCCTCGACCAGGCCGTCGCGGCTCTTCGGGACGCCCGTGGCCCGCCCGGAGGCCACCGCCGTGGCAGCGGCGTAGGCGTCGATCGGGTCGGACTTGCCCCGCAGCCGCCGGGTCCTGCGGTCCGGGCGGTCTACATCGACGACCGTGACCCCGGCGGCGGTCAGAACTCGGGCGAGCTCGGCGCCGTAGGCACCGGTGCCCTCCACCCCGACCGCCGTCAGGGCGCCGTACGAGCGCATCCAGTCCAGCAGGTCCCGATAGCCGCTGACCGTGGCCGGGAACTCCCGATCGGCGAGATGCCGGCCAAGAGGGTCGATCACCGCCGCGTGGTGGGTCAGGCCATGGGTATCGACTCCGCCGGTGATCGCCGGACCGTCGTGCGTCATGCTGGTCATGTCCGTCCTTGTCGCTTGTCCGAGCCGAGGGCGGCACGCGCCGGTCGGGCGGGTGGACAAGACAGTGACGGGGCCTCTGGCCAGGCTCCTATGAAGTCACAAGCACCCGTCCGGCCGCGTGCATGGCGACGCCGCCAGCGAGCCGACAAATCGCAAACAGGACAGCCGAAGCGTCAGTCAGTCGGTGGGTCAGACCCGCTGGCAACATCGCCACGAACATCATCACTGTCAGTCGGTCTTGATGCTCTCCAGGATGTCCAGCTTGGACGCCCGGCGGGCCGGCCAGATCGCGGCCACCAGGCCGACCAGTCCGGCGAGGAGCAGGAAGAGCGCCAGCTGGCCGTACGGCACGACCGTGGTGAGCCCGGCCAGGCTGGACTTCAGGGTGCCGTTGACGGCCCAGGCGATGAAGCAGCCGAGCAGCACGCCGATCCCGGCGCCGAACAGCGAGATCACCACGGACTCCAGACGGACCATCCGCTTGATGCCCCGGCGGTCCAGGCCGATCGCCCGCAGCATGCCGATCTCGCGCTTGCGCTCGAAGACCGACATCGCCAGCGTGTTGATCACGCCGAGGACCGCGACCAGCACGGACATCGCCAGCAGGCCGTACATCAGGTTCAGGATGAAGGTGATGGACTGGCTGAAGCGGTCCCGGACGTCCTGCTTGGACTTGACCTCGATCACCGGGTTGGCACCGGTGGCGTCCTTGAGGGACTGCTTGAGCGCGGCGGTGGCGCCGTCCTTGCCCTTGACCAGGACGTCGGTGACCTGTGCCTTCGGCTCGTGCTTGAGGATCTCGCCGTTGGCCAGGACGACCGGGCCGAGCATGCCGCCCTTCTCGTACACGCCGCCGACGGTGAGCTGCCCGGTGGACTTGTCCGGGAAGGTCACGGCCATGGTCGAGCCCGTGGTGACGTTGAACTTCGTGGCGACGTCCTGGTCCACCAGGAGCCGGCCCTGGCCGAGGGCGGCGGTGGAGCCGCTGGTCAGCTTGACCGAGGCGAGCTGGTCGAAGCTGTCCGCGTTCAGGCCGCTGATCGCCTTGCTGGTGCCGTCGAGCTTCCAGTAGACGGAGGTGAGCGGCGAGGAGGCCGCCACCCCGGGGGCCTTGGCGATCTCGCCGGGCACCTGGTCGGACAGGCCCATCCCGTTGGCGGTGCCGACCAGGTAGTCGGCCTTCATCGAGTCGGTGATGGCCCGGTCGATCACGCCGGTGACCGAGGCGCCCAGCACGGTGAGGCCGGTGACCAGGGTCAAGCCGATGGTGAGCGCGGCGGCGGTGGAGGCGGTGCGGCGGGGGTTGCGCACGGCGTTCTGCTGGGCCAGCTTGCCCGGGGTGCCGGCCAGCTTGCGCAGCACCGGGCCGACCAGGGCGATGACCGGACGGGAGAGCAGCGGCAGCAGCACGAACACGCCGATCAGGGCCAGGAAGGCGCCGATCGCGACCGGCATCCGGCCGGTGTCGTTGCCGGTCGAGGCGCCGAAGCCGATCAGCGCGAGACCGCCGGCGGCGAGGAGGGAGCCGATCGTGTTGCGGACCACCAGGCTCTTCTGACTGACCGGCTGGTCGCCGTTGCTCATCGCGGCCACCGGGGCGATCCGGGAGGCGCGCATGGCCGGCAGCAGGGCCGACAGCACCGTCACCAGGACACCGACCAGCAGGGTCACGCCGATGGTGAGCGGCTTGATCACCAGCGAGCCCTGCGGCATGTCCGCGTTCAGCGTGCTCATGAGGGACTGCAGCCCGGCGCCGATCCCGACGCCCGCGAGCAGACCGGCGACGGCGGAGACGACACCGATCGCCAGCGCCTCCACCAGGACGGAGCGGGTGACCTGCTTGCGGCTGGCGCCGATCGCCCGCAGCAGCGCGAGTTCCTTGGTGCGCTGGGCGACCAGCATGGTGAAGGTGTTCGCGATGATGAAGATGCCGACGAAGAGCGAGATGCCGGCGAACGCGAGCAGCACGGTGCGCAGGGTGTTGGTGCCCTCGGCGATCTGCTTCTGCTCGTCGGCCTTGAGCTTGGCCCCGGTCTCGACGTCGAACTGGTTGCCGGCCGGCACCGTGGGCTGGACCTGGGCGAGCAGCGCGTCCTCGGTGGTGCCGGGCTTGGCGGTGAGCACGATGCTGCTGTAGCGGCCCGGCTCCAGGAGCAGCTGCTGGGCGGTGGCGCGGTCGAACAGGGTGAGCGTGCCGCCGGAGTTCACCACCGGGTCGGCGGTGGTGAAGATCCCGGTGAGCTTCGCCTCGATGACCGGCCCGTTGGCGGCCACCCGGACGGTGTCGCCGACCTTGTAACCGGCCTTGTCGGCGGTCTTGCGGTCGAGCGCGATCTCCTTGCCGTTCGCCGGCCCCCGGCCCTCGGCCATCGGGTAGCGCGCGTCCCCGCCGTCCTGGCCCGGGGTGAAGTTGGCGCCCTTGGCGGCCCAGAACTGGCCAACCAGGTTGCCGTTGCGGTCGGCGACGCCGGTGAAGCCGCTGACCACGCCACGGGCGCCGGCGGTGCCCGGCAGCGCGGCGAACTGCTGGACGGTGGCGTCGGTGAGCGTGGCGGAGCCGCTCTCGCTCTTCTCCTTGGCCGAGACGCGGGAGCCGGCCGCGTTGTCCACGACCTGGACCGAGACGTCCGAGTAGCTCTTGGAGTTGCTGTCCCGCATGGCCTTGCCGAAGGTGTCGGAGAAGACCATGGTGCCCGCCACGAAGGCGGTGCCCAGCATGACGGCCAGGGCCGTCATCAGCAGTCGGCCCTTGTGGGCCAGCACGTTGCGCAGTGCGGTGCGATACATGAGGTGTCCTGGGTTCAGGTGCGGGCGTTCGGTTGCCGGAAGGTCAGCTGGTGCGGCCCTTGGCGTCGAAGCGGCGCATGCGGTCCAGGACGGTGTCGGCGGTGGGGTTGTGGAGTTCGTCGACGATGCGGCCGTCGG
>NZ_JBHWGD010000083.1:26174-32515 GCF_042733235.1 Kitasatospora sp. NPDC059722 | reverse complement strand
TTCCGGCTGTCTGTGCGCCGCCAGGGACTCGAACCCCGGACCCGCTGATTAAGAGTCAGCTGCTCTAACCAACTGAGCTAGCGGCGCCTGCTGACAGAGAAGACTCTAGCAGCGGCCCCGGCCCGCGCCAAAATCGAATACCGGTCGCGCGCTGTTCACCGCGCGGTCACCGCCGGCCCGGCGGGGCCCGCCGCGACCGGCTCGCGCGAGGCCCGGACGCACGCCCACAGCACCACCGAGGCGCCCGGCAGCCACGGCTCCCGGTCCTCCGGCGCGACGATCCACCGGCCGGCGCCCAGCCCGGGGGAGTCCGGGCCGTGCACCATCCGCTGCACCGGCGGCACCGTCACCGTGTCGCCCTTGCCGTGGCAGAGCAGCGGCGGCACGTCCCGGGCCCATTCCTCCCAGGCCAGCAGCCTGCGCAGCCGGGGCGCCGCGCCCGGCTGGACGAACAGCAGGGTCCGCCCGCGGTAGGCCGCGACCGGCCCGCAGCCCGGCCCGGAGGCCCACAGCTCGTCCAGCACCCGGCGGCCGAACAGGGACGGCATGCTGATCACGTCGAACGCCCGCCCGCACGGCAGCACCGACGGCGCCCACGGGCGGGACTCCCACAGCGCGCGCATGCTGCGCGGGTACTCGCTCGCCGAGGCCAGCCAGGCCTCCCCGGCCACGGTGACGTACTCCACCGACTGATAGGTCCAGATCTCCACGCACAGCAGCGTGCGCGCTGCGCGGGCGCGGCCGGGCGGAAAGGGCCGTTCGCCGGACAGGCCGGCGCGCGGCGGCGTACCCTTCCGCCCCGCGCATATGCCAGGGGCGAGTTTCCGGGGCCCCGGATCCGGCCGGTGCGCGGCCCCGGGGCTCAGTCCCGGGGGCTCAGTCCTCGTGGCGGCGCGGCTGGAGCAGGCCGCGGCCGTACTCGATCATCTTGGTGGCGTAGTCGGGGGTCCAGTCCGCCCGCTGCGCGATGTCGTCCGCCGACAGTGCGTCGAAGCGGCGCGGGTCCGCGAGCTGCGCGGCGGCGACCGCCTGGAAGTCCGTGGCCCGCTCGGCGGCCGCGCGGAACGCCAGGGCGAGCTCGGTCGAGCGGCGCAACAGCTCCGCCGGGTCGTCGATCGACTCCAGGTCGAAGAAGCGTTCCGCCTCCGGCTCCGCCGCCTGCGGCTCGAACAGCAGCTGCACCGGACGCAGCCGCCGGGCCGGCGCGGACGGACCACCGGAATCGGACGCCATCGCGTGGGAGTCGGGCATGGACGGACACCTCCGGGTGCTCGGTGAGGGGCGGACGGCGGTTGCTCCGGGGCCGCGCCGCCCGGTCGGGCCGCCGTCCATTGTCGCGCGGAGGCGGCCGATGACGGAACGGTGCGCGTGCGGGCGCTATTCCCCCGTGCGCGCCCCCGGCGCGCCCCGGACTCCCGCGAGCCGGACACCTTCGGGTGGTCCCTCCCGTGCCGCGGCATCGGGGCGGGGACCGGGCCGTTGTGCCGGGTGATCCCTTCGTCGACCAACGGAACCCCTACAAGGAGAACCATGCGTGTGCGGAAGGCCTTCCCGGTCCTCGTCCTGCCCCTCGTCCTCGCCTGCGCGTCCCCGGCCGCCGCCGCCGAGACCACCGTCGTGGTGACCGGGGCCAAGAGCGCCCCCGGCGGTGGATCGACCGCGACCTGCCCCGCCCACAGCCACCTGACCGGCGGCGGGTACACCTTCGCCCCCGCCGGCCCCGGCGACACCGTCCTGGTCAACGCGCCCGCCCCCGGCGCCCCGGGCACCTGGTCGGCCCGCGCCGACCACGGCGTCGTCACCGCGTACGCGCTCTGCGAGACCGAGGACTGACCGCCCCGGGGCTCAGCGCAGCCGCACCCGGTGCCCGGACAGGTGGTGCAGCACCTGGTGGTTCGCCTCCCAGCCGTCCGGGAACCTGACCGAGACGCCCAACTGCACCGGTTCCGTGGACGGATGCTCGTCCAGCAGCTCGGCGATCCCGGCCCGGGCCACCACGATGCACGCGTGCCGGTGGCGGGAGGCGAGCACGCAGAGCCGGCCCGTCTCCAGGTGGAAGGCGGTGGCGTCGGGCCGCCCGGAGAGCGGGTGGAGGACGACGGTGACGTCGTACTCGCGCCCCTGCAGCCGGTTCGCGGTGTCCACGGTGACCGCCGGGCCGGCCGTCCCGTCCACCGGGACGCCGAGCTTGAGCAGGGCCGCGCGCACGGCCGCCGCCTGGTCCCGGTGGGCCGTCCCGACCGCGATCCGGTCTGCGGTGAGCGGGGCCTGCCCCTGCTCGGAGTGCGCGCTCAGTCCGCGCTCCAGCAGCCGGCGGACGGTCGCCGCGACGGCCGCCACCGCCTGCGGGTCGGTCCGCACGGTGTGCCGGGCGGGCAGTTCCAGCAGCGCCCAGCCGTGCTCGGCCGCCCGGTCGATCGCCGCGTCCAGCGCCGAGCCGTCCGGGCGGACGGTGGCGGTGAGCCGGCGGTCGTCCGGGCCGGTGCCGGAGCGGAACGGCGTGTACGGGTAGAACGCGTCCGAGATCAGCGGCGCCGCGCTGGCCGGCAGCCGCCAGGAGACCGGCAGCCGGTGCGGCTCGATCTGCGGGTTGTGCGCCAGCATCGTGACCACGGCGCTGCTCGACGGGTCGTAGGACAGGCCCGCCCACTGCTCGGTGCCGACCACGGTGAACGGGTCCAGCTGGCCCGGGTCGCCGACGAACAGCGCCCGCTCGAACAGCCGGGCCACCGCGAGCAGCGCGTCCGAGCGCATCTGGTACGCCTCGTCGACGATCGCGTGCCGCCACGGCGCCTCGGCCCGCACCCACTGCCACTTGGCGGAGGTGGAGATCACGACGTCGTGCTCGACCAGGTCCGCGACCTTGTCGGACGGGGTGACGTTGGCGTGCCGCAGCACCTCCGGGCCCGGCCGGCCGTCGGCTGCGTGCAGCCGGCCGATCGTCAGCTCCGGCGCCTTCTCGGCCAGCCGGCCGACCAGGTCGTCCACCTGGCCGTTGGTCTGGGCGACGATCATCAGCCGCTCGCCCGACCGGACCAGCTCCCGGGCGGCGCGCACCACGAGCGTCGACTTCCCGGCGCCGGGCGGCGAGTCCACCACCACGCCGCGCGGGGCGCCGGCCGGCGGGTGGACGGTCGCGGCCAGGATCCGGGCCACGGCGGCGTCGGCGGCCGCGCCCGGGGCCTGGCCCGCTGAGCTCTGCTCGGTCACGCGCTTGCTCACTCCCAGTCGAAGTCGGCCGCGGGGCCCGGGGATCCGGGCGCGGCGCCGGGCGGGCCGCCGTGCGTCCACGGGGTGTCGTCCGGCTCGGGCAGCGGCGCGGACTGGCGGACGGTCAGCTCGAAGAGGGTGAACGTGACCGGCTCGCCGGGCTCGGGCACGCTGCCCGGCTCGGGCTCCTTCCTGCGGCCCATCCCGGACAGGATCCGCAGGGTGATCGTGCCCTCCGCCGGGTCGGCCGCGACGATCTCGGCCTTCTGCGCGGACTGACCTCCCCCGGCCTCCGGACGGGGGGACCCCCAGACCCGGTGCGCCTCGCGGCCGAGGTCGGCGTGCGGGCGGTCGTCGGTCCGCACGGTGACCAGCGGACGCGGCTTGGGGGAGCGGCCGGAGGTGTCGTAGTCCGGGACGACGTCCGTCACCACGCCGGCGAATGCCTCGCCCGCCAGCCGGTGCTCGGCCATCGCGAGCGGATCGTCCAGCGCCTCCTGGACGTCCAGCCTGGCCTGCTCGCGCTCGCGCTGGGCGAGCTTGCGGGCGGCCGTCACCGCGTCGTCCTGCCGGGGCTGCGGGGGCTCGCCGGCCGCCAGGCGGTCCCGGTGGCCGGTGTACGACCAGCGGTCGCCCGTCCAGCGCTCCGCCAGGTGCCCGGCGGGCGGCAGCGAACGCAGCAGGTCGATGCCGCGCCACACGTCGTGCCAGGTGGGCAGCAGCACGGCCGACAGCGCGCCGCGCACCTGCTCGACGGCCGCCCGGACGGCCTCGCGGGCGCGCGCCGCCGCTTCGTCGTCCCGCTGCTCGGTGCTGTGCTGCAGCGCGGAGGCGGCGGCGTCGTACCGGGCGATCGCCGGGCCGAGCACGACGCTGTCGAAGGACGGGTCGGTCGCCGGACCGGCCGGCGGGTGCAGCAGCTGCCCCCGGTCGTCCCGGGCGGACTCGGCCCGCTCGGCCGCCTCGGCCCCGCCGACGCCCTCCGGCGGGAAGTGCCAGGCCAGCCGGGCCGCGAGGTGCTGGTCCTCCAGGTGGCTCTGGCCGGTCGCCCAGTGCCGGGCCAGCAGGCCGGTCATCGGGAGCAGCAGGCTGGAGCCGGGCACCTGGGCCCGGTCGGTGAGGTGGGTCAGCCAGCGGCCGAGCAGCGGCACCCGCACCGGGGCCGGGTACGGGCCCGGCTCGTCGTCCTCGACCGTGCGGCGGAACCGGGTCGAGCGGCCGATCAGTGCGAGGTGGTGCACGCCCGCGCCGTTCGGCACGATCAGCTGCGGCGCGTCGGCGCACAGCTCGCGGAACACCTGCGTCTTCTCACCGCTCTCCGGGTCCTTCTCGGAGCCCTCGATCTGCTCGACCTCGGCCCCGAAGGACTCCACGTAGGGCAGGAGGTCGGCGGCCAGCGCGGCCAGGAAGTCGAAGCGCAGCGTGCGGTTGAGCGGCTGCGGCACGAGGTGCAGCCGGGGCGCGTCCCGGTCGGTGCCGAGCAGGACGGCCAGCGGCGCGCCCGCCTCGCCGGCGGCGGTCAGCGGGACGAGCACCATCGGCCGGTCGGACAGGTGCCGGTGCCGGACGGTGGCCAGCGGCTCGGCCCGCCCGCTGCGGACGGCCTCCAGCCGGGCGAGGGTGGTCAGCAGACTCATGGCCCCTCGACGATTCGCTCGCTCGTGTGAACGGTCACTTCCGCGGTCACTTCCGCGGTCTCTTCTCCGGCCACTTCCCGGTCACTTCCCCAGGGCTTCGGCGCGCAGCGCGGCCGCGTACGCGAGCCGCTCCGCCGCCTCGTCCGTGCCGCTGCCGGTGGCGGCGGCCAGCGCCTGCGTCACCGTCCGGATGCTGCCCAGCTCGCCGCGCACGCCGCGGCCCAGCTGCTCGACCCGGTCGCCGCAGCGGGCCTGGGCGCGGCAGTGGAAGCCGAGCTCGCAGGTGGAGAGGCAGTCCGGGCTGTACGCGGCGGGCACGGCCGCGACCGCGTCGGCCAGCTCGTCGCCCGAGCGGGCCGGGGCGCCCTCCTCGTCGACCGCGAGGTCGAAGGCGGTGCCCTCGGGCAGCGTCTCCAGCAGTCGGCCGATGCCGGTCATCCGGCTCAACTGGCGCCGGGTGGTAGCGAGTTCGCGGCGGATGTCGACGGCGACCGCGGTCGGCCGGTTGCCGAAGTCCTTCGGGCAGACCAGCAGCACGCTCAGCCGGGGACTGCCCGGCAGCCGCTGCTCGGCGTACGGGTCCGGCGTGAGCGCCGCGCCGGACCGGGCGGCGGCCGCGTGCTGCAGCGCCAGCACGTACACGGCGGCCTGGCGGGCGGCGGCGCCGACCTTGGCCGGGTCGGCGGCGCCGTCCAGCACGGGGAAGGACTTGATCTCGACCACCGTGCACCGCCCGCCGTGCACCACGACGGCGTCCGGCTCCAGGTAGGCGGTGCTGCCGGCCACGTCGAGCCGCAGCAGCGGGTGGTCGAGCAGCGTCCAGGCGTCCGGGTCGGCGGCGGCCTCCGCCAGCGCCTCGGCCGTCCGGTCCGCGCGCACGGCGGGGCCCGAGCGCTGCAGGAGGTCCGGGACGACCAGCGGGGCGCCGCCGTCCGGCGGGAGGCCGAGGTGGCGGCGCAGCGGTTCCAGCAGCGCCGCGTAGCCGTCGGCCTTCAGCCGGGACTCGAAGATCACGCCGCGGGCGATCGCGAACGGGGACTGCCCGAACGGCGCCGGCCGGCCGAGCCGGGAGGCGAGCACCGCCTTGTCCACCCCGGCCGCGTCCAGCACGGCCCTGCGGTGACAGCCCGGATTGGCGGCGAGCGCGGCGAGGGAGCGGGCGTTCAGACTGCGCTGCGGCGCGGGACCGCGCAGTTCGGCGAGCCGGCGGGCGAGCGGCTCAGAGTGCCCACGGGAGGGGGCGTTCGTCGAGACGTTCATGGTGCGGCCCAGTGTCGCATCCGGGTCCGACAATCCGGCGGGGATCACCCCGTTCCGGCCCGTTCCGTGCGCGGACCGCCTCCGGCGGGGGCCGGTTCGTTCGTCGGCCCGGTCGTTCCGGCCCCCCCCGGAGGCGGTGCGGCCGCCAACCGTGCCCAACCGCCCCCCCCCCCATGCCGGTAGCCTCGCCGCGCCCGCCCCAGGAACCCGCCCCCCGCCGGTACCACCGACCGG
>NZ_JBHWGD010000083.1:20306-26164 GCF_042733235.1 Kitasatospora sp. NPDC059722 | reverse complement strand
CCGCCCCGCCCCCGGCGCGCCGCTCCGCCGGGGGGGGGGGGGCGGGGGGGGGCCCCCGCGCCCGCCCCCCCCCCCCCCGGGGCCGGGGTCCGGCGCCCTCCCGTGCCCTCCGGCCCCCGCCCCCTTCGCGTTCGCGTCGCCGCTCCGGCCCCTGCTCCCGGCCCGCGTCGTGTCCACCGTCCGGGTGAGGGATCATGGAGCCCGGTGCTCAAGGGTGAGACCGACCGTTGCCGCCGCCCCGTCGCGAGGAGCCCCCCATGCCCGCCCGTATCGTGCTGGTCCGCCACGGCGAGACCGAGTGGTCCGCCACCGGCCGTCACACCGGCCGCACCGACATCCCGCTCACCGAGGAGGGCCGCGCGATGGCCCGGGCGCTCGGTGCCCGGCTGGCCAAGGCGCCCTGGAACGGGCTGCCGGACGCGCTCGTCTACACCAGCCCGCTCGGCCGGGCCAAGGAGACCTGCGCCCTGGCCGGCTTCGGCGATCGCGCCGTGGACCGCCCCGAGCTCCTCGAATGGGACTACGGCCAGTACGAGGGCCGCACCGGCGCCGACATCCGGGCCACCGACCACCCGGGCTGGCTGATCTGGCGCGACGGCGTGCCGGGCGGCGAGAAGCTCTCCGAGGTGGCGGCCCGCGTGGACGCCTTCCTGGCCGGCCTCAACGACGAGCACGGCGTCCCGGAGACGGACACCACCGTCATGCACGGCGCCGACCGGGACGTCGTCCTCTTCGCCCACGGGCACCTGCTCCGGATCCTGACCGCCCGCTGGCTCGGCCTGCCGCCCGAGTTCGCCCAGCGCTTCAAGCTCGGCACGGCGGCCCTGTGCGTCCTGTCCTGGGAGTACGGCGCGCCCGCGGTCGAGGTGTGGAACGACCTCTCCCACCTGGAGGGCCTGGGCGCCGGCCGCTGACCTGGAGGGCCTGGGCGCCGGCCACCGAAGGACCGCCGACCGGCTCCGCTCAGGCGGCGGTCGCGACGTCGTACGCGGCCAGGAACCCGCCGACCTCCGGCACCGCGCCGTGCGGCCGCAGCCGTTCGGCGGTGTGCGCGAGCATGCTCCGGATCCGGGCGGAGCGGACCTCGCCGAACAGCGCCACGGCGGCCGAGCCGTGGTGCGCGGCGCCCGCGAGGTCGCCCCGGCCGAGCCGGTCGTGGGCGAGCTCGGCGGTGTACAGCACCCGGTTGCGGACGAAGTGCGGCTCCTGGAGCGTTATGGCGAGCCCGGCCTGCTCGCTGGCCCGGTCCCAGTCGCCGAGCGCGGACCAGCACTGGGACTGGAGCCCGGCGATCTCGGCCTCGCCGAAGAAGGACATCCACTCCGGGTCGGCCTCGCAGGGCCCGCGGTCGAACAGCGTGTACGCACGGGCGATCGCGCGCTCGCAGGCGGATCGGTCCTGCAGGAGCGCCCAGCCGCCGGCCTCGCGCATGGCGAGCAGCGCCAGCAGCCGGTCGGAGTCGAGGTGCCGGGCGGCCGCCTGCCCGGCCTGGGCGGCGCGCAGCGCCTCGCGGGGGCGGCCGGCGTCCCGGGCGAGGAAGGCGCTGTTGGAGAAGACGTGCGCCTCCAGGGCGGAGTCGCCGGCCATCCGCGCGGTGGCGAGCGCCTCGGCGTAGAGCGAGCGGGCGTCCGCGAGCCGGTTGGAGTCGTGGGCCAGCCAGCCGACGGAGATGGCGAGTTCGCCGGCCCCGGCCTGCAGCCGGCGCTCCGTCTCGGCGCTGTACTCGCCCTCGTTGAGCAGCACGTAGGCCGTCCTCAGCGACTGCCCGGCCAGCTCGAACAGGGTGTCGCCGCCGTGCGCGTCGTCGGCGAGCCGGATGTCCCGGACGGCCTGTTCCACGCCCAGCACCTCGGCGGCGCCGACCTTGCGCAGCGGCACCGGGGCGCTGCGGCCGGGCACCAGGGCACCGGCCCCGGCGCCCGGGCCGGCGCCGGGGGCGGCCGCGGCGGGCGGGTCGAATCCGATCGCGGTGGCCAGGGCGGCCGAGCCGCCGGTCAGGAACGTACGGCGACGCACGTCGTCGTTCTCCTCGTCGAGAAGGCGCGGTCCGGCGGGCCCTCGGGGCACCGCCGCGGAGAGCGGCCACGGGGGGCCGTCCGGGGCGGGCGGATCCGCGTACGGCGAGGCAGCGTACGGGAGTTGGGTGGAGAGTGGCGAGCGCGGGGCGGGCAGGGTCGGGAACGGTGGGTGGAGCGGGGGTGGCGTGTCGCCCCGGGCTCCGTCCGCCGAGCGGCGGCGGACGGCGGTCCTGGGGGCGAAGCCGAGGTCGGTGAGCGAGCGGCCCGGCCACATGTGCCGGAACACGCGCTCGTAGGCGTAGTTGGGACAGCGGATCTCGCCGGACTCGACCCGTCCGACGTAGCGGGCGTCGCAGGACACGTGCTCCCCGATCTCGCGGGCGGCGCGGCGCACGGCGGTGGCGAACTCGCCGGGCGAGCGGTCGCCGCGCAGTGCGCGCATCACGGTGTTGGGTGACGGGCGGGTCGGCTCGGCCGGTGGGGTGGCTGCCATGGTGCGCTCCGTGGAGGTGCGGGGGCGGTGTCCGGGTGCTCCGAACGGATCACCCCGGCCCGCCACCGACAGTACCGGGAGTCACCGGTCGGCCACAGCGCGTTCTCGCCCGATATGTGGTCAATCCGGTGCGAAACGGGCGCAGTTGCCGAGATCCGCCATGAAATGCCATGCCTTGCTGTAAGGCGCCCCGTGGCCTGCGGCGCGGTTGCGGCGTTGTGCTGGTACGTGGAACCCAGGCCGCCGCCCCCGGCCCCGCCGCCCGCTCCGGCGACACCCCCACCTCCCCGGACCGCCCGGGGCCTCCCGGCGGCCCGGCTTCCGATCCGACGAGGTGACAGGAGGGCCCGTGATGGCCACCGGACTGCCGCAGTACCGACCTGCCGTCGGAGGTGTGCTCGCCGGCGCCGCCCCCGCCCTGCTCCCCGATCCCGCCGACGACCGGATCCCCGGCCGGGGACCGGTCGAGGGCGGCCGCGCCCCCCGCGGGGGCAGGAGCCCCGGCCGCCGCCCGGCCGTCGGCGAGGGCACCGTCCTCCCCGGCTACGACACCGTGACGGTCGCCGTGCGGCACGGACTGGAGGCGGTCGACATCCTGCGCCTGCGCCGCGCCTGCGGGGCCGTCCTGCAGAGCCGCAGCGGCAGCACCGTCTCCTTCTACGTACCGGCCGGCACCTGTGACACCTGGCACCTGCCCGGCAGCTCGTGCACGCCCGGCGCCCTGCTGCTGCCCGTCGCCGATCCGCGCTGGGTGATGCCCCCGACCGCCACCGACGGCTCCACCCGGCCCACCGACGCGTGGGTGCTCCGCTCCGCGCTCTGCGAGGCCGCCTGCACGCTGACCGCCGGCGGCCTCGGCCCGTTCTAGCGGGCGTGCCGTGCGGATCCCGCCGGGCCCTCGGTCCGTTCCTCCGGCCGGATCCACCCAGCACGCCCGCGGGCGTTCGCCAGTTCGAGTGGTCCCATCGACCTGCGCCGATAATGGCTGTCATGGGACGAAGCAGCAGGGCCGCGCGCGGCACCGACCGGGGCCGCGCGACGGCGCAGCCGCAGCCCGACACCACCGGGCCCGGCGGCCGCCTCCACGCCCAGGGGCCGCTCACCCGTCCCGTCGGCTCCGGCCTGGCCGAGCTCCGCCCGGACCGGGACCGCCCCGCCGCGTGGTCCCTGCTGATCGACGGCGCCCCGCAGTCGATGGTCGACCTCGCCGACCCGACCCACCTCGGCTTCGAGTACCAGCGCCGGCTCGGCCACCTGATAGACCTCGTCGCCCCGCCCGGCCGCCCGCTCACCGTCCTGCACCTCGGCGGCGGCGCCCTCACCCTCGCCCGCTACGTCGCGGCGACCCGCCCCCGCTCCCGGCAGCAGGTCGCCGAGATCGACACCGAGCTCACCGAGCTGGTCCGCGCCGAACTCCCGCTGGAGCGCGGCTGGCAGATCAAGGTCCGCGGCGGGGACGCCCGCGGCGTGCTGGAGCGCACCCCGGAGGGCAGCGTCGACCTGGTGATCACCGACGTCTTCTCCGGCGCCCGGACCCCGGCGCACTGCACCACCGTCGAGTTCGCGACGCTCGCCTCCCGCGCGCTCGCCCCCGGCGGCTGGTACGCGGTCAACATGGCCGACGGCTCCGCCCTCCCGTTCGCGCGCGCCCAGGTCGCCACGCTGGGCGCGGTCTTCCCCGAGCTCTGCCTCGTCGCCGACCCGGCGGTCCTGCGCGGCAAGCGCTTCGGCAACCTGATCCTCGCCGCGGCCCACGCCCCCCTCCCGGTCGCCGACCTCACGCGGCGCGTGGCCACCGACTCCGCCCTCGCCCGCGTCGAACACGGCGGGCCCCTGGCCGCGTTCACCGCCGGGGCCGCTCCCGTGACGGACGCCACGGCCGTCCCGTCCCCGGCCCCGCCGGCGGGCGTCTTCCGCTGACGGGCGGCGCGGCGCGGGCGCTCGCCGTGTGGCAGGTGCCTTGCCGAGCCGTTCCCCCGGCGTCTGTCCGACCGCGACCACCGCGCCGGCCCGGCCGCGTCGGCTGTGCCTGCTGCGCCGGTCCGGCCGTGTCCGCTCGGCTGCGCCTGGCGGGCTGCGCCTACCGCGCCGGCCCGCCGCGTTCGCTCGGCTGCGCCTGGCGGGGTGCGACCACCGCGCCCGCCGCAGCGTCCGCTCGGCTGCGCCTGGCGGGCTGCGCCTACCGCGCCCGCCCGGCCGCGTCGGCCTGCCGCACCGGCCCGGCTGCGCCCACCGCCGTGCTCGACCCGGCGTGCGTCCACCCGGGCCGTGAACTCGGCCTCCCGGCAAGGGATCCCGCCCGCCCGGCCCCGTCGGGTCAGTGCCCCCGCGGCAGCCCGCGGTGCTTCCACATCGCCGCCCCCGTGAGCAGGAGCCCGGCCGCGATGGGGGCGAGGACGGCGGTGGCCGTGCCGGAGCCGTCCTTGGCGGCCGTCACGGTGGCCGTGTCGGCGAGCGCGATGGCCGAGGGCGTTCCCGGAGCGCCGGTCGAGGGCGCGGTGGACGTCTGTCCGGTGTGCCCGGTGCCGGCGGTGGCGTCGGGTGCCGTGGGTCCGGCGGCCGTGCCCGACGGCACCGCGGGCTCGGGTGCGGCGGCGGCCGGTTCGGCCTTCCGCGCCGCCGGTGCGGAACCCGCGGGGTGCGCGGACCTCGTCCCGCCGTGCTCGCCGGGGGTGGCCGTGGACCCGGCGGGTCCGCCCTCGCGCGGCGCGGGTGTCGCGGTGGGCCGGCCCTGGGGCGGCACCGCGCCGAGCAGGCCGGAGGCCAGGGCGAAGGCGTCGGGTACGGCCGCCCGCTGGCCGGGGAGCGGCAGGCCGCCGGCCCGGATGCGTTCCTGCAGGCCGCCGTTGGCGGCCCCGGTGGTGCCGGTGAGCTCGTCGACGAGCCCGGGGGAGTTCGAGGCGGGCGTCCGCGCGGGAGTGCCGGCGCGCTCGGCCGACTCCTTGTCGTGCTGCGCTGGCGTGCCGTGCAGGGCGCGTCGGACGGCGGTGTCGGCGGGGGCGGGCAGGGGGTCGGTCGTGGCCGCGTACGCGCCGGTGGCGCCGATGCCCCAGAGCTGTGCGAGCAGTGCCCCGCCGGCCGCGACGGCGCGGGGCCCGGGGAGCCACCGGCCGGCCGAGCGCCGGGCGCCGGTGGCGCCGAGGGGGTCGGGTTCCTGGTGCCTGGTGGCGTGATTGGCTCGCATGTGAGTTGAGAACGAGCGGACGGGCCGTGAGGTCACGCCGGCCGTCACGGACAGTCATCGTGGGCCCCGGGGGGGCGGGCCCGGGGCCCCGCCCCCGCGGGGGGGGGGGGGTGGGGGGGCGGGGGCCAGATTCCGGGCTCACCCCCGGGGGGGGGGCCGCGGG
>NZ_JBHWGD010000083.1:0-20296 GCF_042733235.1 Kitasatospora sp. NPDC059722 | reverse complement strand
GGGGGGGGTGGTGTGCGGGGGGCGTGGGCTGGGCTCTCCGTGGGGGGGGGGGGGGGGCCGGGGGGGGGGCCGGGGGGCCGGGGGGGGCGGGGGGGGGGGGCCCCCCCCCCCCCCCCCGGACCGCGCGGCGGTCAGGAGTTGGGGCGCAGGGTCCAAGTGACCGTCATCACACCGGTGACGGCGCCGTCGGCCCGGGTGATCTCGACGGTGACGGGGAACTCCGGGCGCTCGCCCGCGTCCAGCTCGGCGACGATGTCGGCGGCCGGGCGGCCCAGCACGGCGGTCGCGGTGACCTCGCCCATCGCGAGCTTCTTGTACGCGATCTCGGCGTTGACGGCGAGCGGCACGGCGCGCGAGAGCTGGTCGCCGAAGGCGGCGAGCACGATGCAGCCGCTGGCGGACTCGGCGAGGGTGAACATCGCGCCGGCGTGCGGCCCGCCGACGTGGTTGTGGTACTCGGGCTGGTCGGGCAGCCGGAGCACGGCGCGCTCCGGGGTGGTCTCCAGGTACTCGAGCTTGAGGGTGCGCGCCATCGGGACGGTGGCGTCGAGCATCTGGCCGATCGAAGGTGTCGTCATGCGGACGATGTTACTGCTCGGTAGCTTCCGGCGACAGGCCCGTCCTCGACGGGCGGTGCGGGAGCCCGATATGAGGGAACGCGAAAACGCCCGAGGGGCCGACCTCTTGAAGAGATCGGCCCCTCGGGCTCGTGGGGTGAGTGACGGGACTCGAACCCGCGGCCACCTGGACCACAACCAGGTGCTCTACCAACTGAGCTACACCCACCATCTGTCCGGCCCGTTCCCGCTCTTCGCGTTCCCGTTCCGACAGGAAGAACTCTACAGGATCCGAGAGGGTGCTCGCGCCAGGGTTTCCCGCAGGCGTGCGCGGACCCCTCGCGGAGCCCTACCGGAGCGCCGGGGGGGGGGGGGCGGGCCGCGCGCGCCGCGGGGGGGGGGGGGGGGGTGGGGGGGGGGTGTGGGGGCGCGGGCGGCGGGGGGCGGGGGGGGGGGGCGGCCCGCCGCGCGGCCGCCCCCCCCCCGCGCCCCCCCGCCCGCGGGGGGCCCCCCCCGCCGGGTGGGTGCGCGGGTTGGTGCGGCGGGTCAGTCCGTCGCGGGCCGGTACTTCTCGGCGATCGCGCGCGCGGTGTCGGTGTCCGGGCCGGGCTGGGGGACGAACACCGCCTCGCGGTAGTACCGCAGTTCGTCGATGCTCTCACGGATGTCGGCGAGCGCGCGGTGGTTGCCGCCCTTCTGCGGGCTGTTGTAGTACGCCTTCGGGTACCAGCGGCGGGACAGCTCCTTGATCGAGGAGACGTCCACGATCCGGTAGTGCAGGTGGCCCTCCAGGGCGGGCATGTCCCGGGCCAGGAAGCCGCGGTCGGTGGCCACCGAATTCCCGCACAGCGGCGTCTTGCCGGCCTCCGGCACGTGCTGGCGCACGTACGCGAGCACCCGCTCCTCGGCCTCGGCGAGCGTCACCCCGTGCTCGAGCTCGTCGAGCAGCCCGGAGGAGGTGTGCATGGCGCGCACCACCTCGGGCATGTTCGCCAGCGCCTCCGCGGGCGGGCGGATGATGACGTCGACACCCTCGCCGAGGATGTTCAGCTCGGAGTCCGTCACCAGCGCCGCGACCTCGACCAGGGCGTCCCGGTCGAGGTCGAGGCCGGTCATTTCACAGTCGATCCATACCAAACGGTCATTCACGCAACTCACCCTACGGCGCGATCACGCGCCGCGGGGACCGGTGGAGCCGAGCGGGGGGCCTGGGCGAGCGCCTCGGCGGACCGTTCGTCCGGCCCGAGGCCGTCCGCGTGGTCGCCGTGCTCACCGAGGTCGCGGTGCTCCGCGGCGCCGGTGTGGTCGGCCTCCCGGTCCGGGCGGACGGGGTGGCCGTCCCGTCCGGGCCTGGCCTCCCTCGCCGCGGCACGGCCGCCGTCGGCCGCCGCCGCGCGCCCGCCCTGCGGACGGACCTGCGGCGCCCGGGCCTGACGCGCCCGGACGTCGCCGCCGGACACCGGCTGCCCGCCGGGCGAGCCGTGACCGCGCACCGCCCCGGCGCCACCCGGCTCGTCCGCCGGCCGCTCGACCGCGCTCCGGTGACCCTGCCCCTGGCCGCGCGCACCCGGCTGCGGGAGCCCGTCCTCGGTCGCCGCGTGCTCGGCCGTGCGCGGCGGACGGCCCGCGCCCGGACCGGCCTGCGGCGGCACGAGCGGCGGCCGCACCGGACCGCGCGCCGCACCCGGCTGCCCGGGGTACGGCTGCTGCGCGGCCTGCTGGTACGGGTACGCCTGACCGGGGCGCGCGTGGTGCGGCTGCGGGGCCTGCGCACCGGCGGGACCGGGACCGAACGGACCCGGCTGGCCGTGCGGACCGGCCTGACCGTGGCCGCCCGGCTGGCCGTGCGCCGCCGCCTGCCCGTGCTGCGGGTGCTGACCGTGCTGCGCGGGCAGCACCGGACTGCCGGCCGCCGCCGGGAACGCGTGCGCCGGCTGCTGGCCGTGCACCCCGCCGAACGCGCCGCCGCCCGCCGCCGTCGCGGTGGCCGCCCCGTGCGGACCGGCCGGTCCCGCGGTCTGCGGGCCGGGCCGACGCGCCCGGTAGCCGGTCCGGTAGGCGGCCGGCGAGACCCCGAGCTGACGGCGGAAGTGCCCGCGCAGCGCCACCGGCGAACGGAACCCGCACCGCCGCGCGACGTCGTCCACCGACAGCTCCGACGTCTCCAGCAGCCGCTGCGCCTGGAGCACCCGCTGGGTGATCAGCCACTGCAGCGGCGCGCTGCCGGTGAGCGTGCGGAACCTCCGGTCGAAGGTGCGCCGGCTCATGTAGGCGCGAGCCGCCAGCACCTCGACGTCGAACTGCTGGTTGAGGTTCTCCAGCGCCCACGTGACCACCTCGGCCAGCGGGTCGTTGCCGATCTCCTCCGGTAAAGACTGATCGATGTACTGGGCCTGTCCTCCACCGCTGCGGCGGCTCGGCACCACCAGCCGGCGGGCGAGCGCGTTGGCCGCCTCGGCGCCGTGGTCGCTGCGCACCACGTGCAGGCAGAGGTCGATGCCGGCGGCGGTGCCGGCCGAGGTCAGCACGTCGCCGTCGTCGACGAAGAGCTCACGCGGGTCGACGTGCACCCGCGGGTAGCGCTTGGCGAGGGTCGGGGCGTACATCCAGTGGGTGGTCGCCGGCCGCCCGTCGAGCAGGCCGGCCGCGGCGAGCACGAACGCGCCGGTGCACAGGCCGATGATCCGCGCACCCTCGTGGTGCGCCTTGCGCAGGGCGGTGATCGCCTCGACCGGCGGCGGCTGCGAGATCGACCGCCAGGCCGGTACGACGATCGTGCCGGCCCGGGCCAGGGCCTCCAGGCCGTAGGGGGCGGAGAGGGTGAGGCCGCCGGTGGTGGCGAGCGGGCCCTCCTCCCCGGCGCACACCAGCAGGCGGTAGCGCGGCACCCCGGCGTCCTGGCGGTCGACCCCGAAGACGGAGAGCGGGATCGAGCTCTCGAAGATCGGGGCACCGCCGAAGATCAGCACCGCGACGGTCTCGCGGCGGCGCCGGCCGGACAGCTTGCGCGGCGCGGCGGTCATCACCGCCGTCGCGGAGCCGTTCGCGCCGGACCGCTCGCCGAGCGGGCCGCCGTGGGCACCGCCGTGTGCCGGACCGTGCGGAGCGCCGTGTCCGAGCGGACCGTGCCCGCCCGCGACGCCCACGCCCGGGCCGAGGCCGAGTCCGCCGAGCGTGCCGGTGGAGCCGCCGGGCAGGCCGGGAGCGCCGGGCGTGCCCGGGTAGACGGGGTAGTCCGCGCCGTAACCCTGGCCCGCGCCGCCGGATCCGTAACCCTGGCCCGCGGCTCCGGAGCCGTAACCCGCGCCCGCGGTGCCGGATCCGTAGCCCGGGCCTGCGGTGCCGGATCCGTATGCCGCGCCCGCACCGCCGGAGCCGTACGGCTGGCCGGGGTTGATGGGGCCTCGGCTGACGGCCGGTCCGCCGTGCTCCGGGGACGCGCCGTAGGAAGGGGCGCCGGGCGCGGCGGAGTGGGCGGCCGGAGCGTTCGGTCCGGCGGAGTGGGAGGGGTACGAAGCGGTGCCGGAGGTGCCGGAGTTGCGGGTGGTGGCGGCGATCGCGGAGGTGCCAGCGCTTCTCGCGGGGCGACCCGCGATGCCGGCCACCGTCTGGCCGCTGTCAGGACCCGCGTCGCTCCTGCTCACCCTGCTCAAGGCGCTCAAGCCCCCTCGGTGGTGTGGTGTGGGTGGTGCGGCACTGCTAGCCAAGATCGAAATCTATCGGGTGGACCGTTGCCGTTGTGACAAGTTCACCATCCGACGCTATGTCGACATGGCAATTTGGCGTGATGCATTCGATCACGAAGCGTGGCACCCGTCGACCCTTCTGGGAAGAGGGCCGGTGTAACGGTGGCTGGTTGTCGCGGGGCCGCTCCTGGGGCGTCCGGCTCCGGGGCGCCCGGCCGGCGGGTCTGGGCTGCGGATTTGCCCAAGCGGGAGGGACCGGCCAGAAATTGACCGAAAATCGGCGGTGCACGGGAGGGCGCACAAGTCGGCGGAAGTGCGCCTCCCTGGCTTCATTCGGCCAGGGTCCGGGCGGGCCGCGGCCGGCGTGACGGCCCGGGTTACCGTCCAGTCGTGAACGATCCGCGCCGGCTCGAACAGGCCAACGACAACGCCGCCGCCTTCTGGCTCGGCCAGGCCCGGGCGCACGGCTGGCGGACCCGCACCGGCGGCGCCCTCACCGCCGTCCGCTGCGCCCGCACGCCGGATGACCCGCACCGCGTCCTGATCACCCGCCCGTACACCGAACCGGCTCTGCCGGAAGCGGAGTTGGGCGAGCTCCTGGCGGCCTGGTCCACCGGCCGCTTCACCCTGGAGGACCCGTACGGCGGCCTCGACCTGACCGGCCTCGGAGCCACCCGCCTGCCGGTCATGCCGGTGATGGTCCGTGAGCCGGGCCGGGTCGGGGGCGGTGGGCGGTCGCTGCCGTACGCCCGTGAGGCGGCGGGCGGAGGTTCCCTGACGGTGGATGAGGTGGTGGACGGCGGCACCCTCGCCGCCGCGGAACGCGTGATCGTCGACGGTTTTCCGCAGCCCGCCCGGCAACCCTGGACACGCGGCGAGGCGGTCCCGGAGCGGATGCTGCACGACTCCGGCTGCCGGGTGTGGCTGGGACGCCTCGACGGCACGCCGGCGGGCGCCTGCCTCACCTACGACGACGGCCGCGCCACCGGGGTGTACTGGCTCGCCACGCTGCCCTTCGCCCGCGGCCGGGGCGTGGCGCGCGCCGTGCTGGAGACCGCCCTGGCGGCGGCCCGACCCGACCGCCCGGCGACGCTGGTCGCCACCGCCGTCGGCGAACCGCTCTACCGCAGGCTCGGGTTCGCCGACCAGGGGCGCACGTGCTGGTGGACCCGGACCGCGCCAGCGGCCCGGGCGCAGGAGTAGCCCCGGTACGACGGCCTTGCCGACGACCTCCTGTTGTCGGCTTCTTGCCGCCGACCTACCGCGCCGCTGCCGTCGGCAGCGCCTCCAACGGGACGGCGAACCTGGTTCGCACGGGCCCATCCGCCCTGGGGAGCAACGCCGTTGGACGCTCGACGGGCGTGCCCGCACCGTTCGCGCCCGCCTCGTTGTGCTCCGCGACGATCACGGCAAGCTCACCTGAGCGGTTTCGGACAGCGACCCCCGCCTCCGGTCCTCCTGTGCCGCCCGCCCCGGCGTTCACGGGAACAGGCGCACGCGAGCCCTCCGAGGCGGACGCTGTCGGCCGTACGCCGGACCGCGCGCCGATGAGCGCCGTCACGGCCGCCTGCCCGCTCGCAGCGCTGCCCGCCGAGGCGGCCACCACGCGCGTCTGCGCGGCCGGTCGCCGCCGGACCGGCACGCCCGCGCGGACGCCCGCCCGGACGGACGGCGCGTTGCGCGCGGCCAGCACCTGGCCGACGGCCTCCGGCAGGCCGGCGGCCTTCAGCGTCGGCCGGTAGCCGATCTCGGCCCAGGGCCGGCCGTGGTGCAGCCAGACGCTGCGCAGACCGGTCAGCTCCGCTCCGGCGATGTCGGCCGGCGCGTGGTCCCCGACCATCCAGGTGTTCGCGGCCCAGTCGCCGGTGGGGGAGACGCCGCACCGCCGGGCGGCGATCTCGAAGATCAGCGGGTCGGGCTTGACGCAGTCGGCCTCCTCGGAGATGACCCAGCCGTCGACCAGCGGGCCGAGCCCGGTCCGCAGGATCTTCTCCGACTGGGGGCCCGTCCCGCCGTTGCTGACGATGCCGAGGGTCCACCCGGCGGCCCGGGCCGCCCGCAGCGCTTCGACGTGTCGGGGCGGGCAGTGGATGTGCGAGTTGATGCCGTGTCGGTAGTGGTCGAGCAGGTCGTCGGAAGAGGCGTCCAACCCGTAGCGGCGCCGGACGGCGGACAGTACGGTGCTGCGCGGCACGTAGCCGCCGCCGTCCAGGGTGACGAACCAGTCGACGTCTCCGGGCGGCAGGTCGCGTTCGGACAGGAAGTCCTGCGCCCAGGCCCGGAAAGCGGCGTCCCTGGGGAGCAGCGTGTTGTCGAGGTCGAACAGGAGCAGGGGCATGCCGAGCATGGTGCCAGTGCCCGCGCCTATGCACCTGGCAAATGCCAGAGCGCGTCGCGAACCCGCACGAAGTGGCTGAAACGGGTGCTGCGGACCGGTGTGCCGGTGGGGCGGAACAGGCCTGGTGGGACGGGTGTGACGTCACGGGTCGCGACGGCCCGCGACGGATCGTCGCCGATCAATGACAGTCCGGTCACGGTGTCCCGTGGGCCTGTTGCGCGGTCCGGTTCGCTCAGTCAAGCTCCAGGGAACCTCCTTTCCGGAGGGGGCGCGAAGGCTTGCGAGCGGGGCGCGCGGTCTCGGTGGGCGCATCCCCCTTTCGCGGGAACAACGGCTCCCCGGGGCTTCGCCGCTGGGCTGGGCCTCACGCCCGTCGTACTCTGAAAGGAACAGGTCACAAACGGTGCTGGGCGGCGCAGACCGATGTCATCCCGTGGGCGGGCCTGCTCCCCGGGCAGCGTTGTCCTCTCCTGTCGGCCCCTCTCCCGCGAAGAGCCGTGAGCCATGGCTGGTTTTGAGTTCTCCCGACCGGTTGAACCGGACGCTCCCCGTGGCACGGGCCCAGCGACCGGAGGCGACTCCGCTCCGCGCGACGACGCCGACCGTGCGCATTCCGGCCAGGTGGATTCGAGCCGTGCGCATTCCGGCTGTGCGGACACCGGCCGTGGAGATGCTGACCGTGCAGATGCCGAACGCGCGGGCGTTGGCCGTGCAGACACCGGCCGCGCAGATACCGGCGACGGAGCCACCGGCGATGGAGTCACCGGCCGTGCGGACGCCGGCCAAGCGGACTCCGGCCGCGCAGGCTCCGGCCGGCCCGACGCGGGCGCTCCCGGCGGCGCCCACCGCGCAGAGCACCACGAGCCCGCGCACGGCGGCGTGCAGGGCTTCGCGCGCTCGCTGCGCGACATCGTCCGCCGCGACCGCGCCGGTGGTCGTCCCGGTGACCGCCGACGGCGCGGTGAGCCCGCGGCCGACCGCACGGAGCCCGCGGTGAGCGGGCGCCTGGGCCCGGGCGCCGACCGCCCGGAGACGTCCGGCCGGTCCGCGCACACCGAGCCGATCGTCCAGGACGAGCCCGGCCGCGCCTGCGACCCTGCCTTCCAGCACGGCGTGGTCGTCGGCTTCGACGGCTCGCTGTCCAGCGAGAGAGCCCTCGCCTACGCGGTGGGCATGGCCCGCCGTTCGCAGTGCGGCCTGGTGATCGTGCACGTCGCCAACCGCCTGCCCGCCACGGTCTGGGCGGGTTGTGAGCCTCCCGTCTTCGTGGACCTCCCGGACCACCGCACCGAGGTGCTGGGCCTGGAGCTCGCCTGTGCCGACTTCCTCGCCGGCGTGCCGTGGATCCTGGTCGAGCGCGGCGGCGACATCTGCCACGAGATCGAGGAGGTCGGCCGCGAGTACGCCGCCGACGCCATCGTCGTCGGGACGACGCACGGCCTGCTCGGCAAGATCTTCGGTTCGGTCTCCGGCCGGCTGGCGCGCCGCGCCAACCGACCGGTGATCGTCATCCCCTGACGCCGCACCAGCCCGGCGTCCATCCCCTCGCGTCCATCCCCTCGCCGTCCCGCTCCGGCGCGGGCCCACGGCTGTCGCCGTCCGCCGGAGGTGGCCGCAGCTGCCGACCACCGCGGACGGCCGGCCCCGGTCGCCTGCCCCAACCGTCCCTGCGGGGGCGGGCGTTACCCCCGCAGGGTGCGGTTCAGGACGTGACGCCGAGCTCCCGGGCGATGAGCATGCGCTGGACCTCCGACGTGCCCTCGCCGATCTCCAGGATCTTGCAGTCGCGCCAGAAACGGGCGACCGGGAATTCGTTCATGAAGCCGTACCCGCCGTGGATCTGCGTCGCCTCGCGCGCGTTGTCGACGGCGGCCTCGGACGAGTACAGCTTCGCGATGGCGGCCTCCTTCTTGAACGGTTCTCCGTGCAGCAGCCGGGAAGCGGCGTCCCGCCAGGCCAGGCGGGAGGTGTGGGCGCGCAGCTCCATGTCGGCGAGCTTGAACTGGATGGCCTGGTTGGCACCGATCGGCCGGCCGAAGGCCCGGCGCGTGCCGGCGTACGCGACGGACTCGTCGACGCAGCCCTGGGCCAGGCCGGTGGCCAGGGCCGCGATCGCGATGCGGCCCTCGTCGAGGATCCGCAGGAACTGGGCGTAGCCTCGGCCACGCTCGCCCAGCAGGTTGGCCGCGGGAACACGGCAGTCGGTAAAGGACAGTTCGCGGGTGTCGGATGCGTTCCACCCGACCTTCGAGTACTTCTTCGAGACCTGGAACCCCGGGGTCCCGGTGGGCACGATGATGGAAGAGATCTCGCGCGTTGGCGAGCGGAATTCGCCCTCTTCACTCGAACGAGCGAGCGGTTCCGTGAGGGCGGTGACGGTGACCAGCCCGGTGATGTCCGTCCCGGAGTTGGTGATGAAGCACTTCGTGCCGTTGATGACCCACTCGTCGGTGGCCTCGTCGTAGCGGGCCGTCGTGCGGGTCGCGCCGGCGTCCGAGCCGCCCTCGGGCTCGGTCAGGCCGAAGGCGCCGAGGAGCTCGCCCGAGGTGAGCCGCGGCAGCCACTCGCGCTTCTGCTCCTCGGTGCCGAAGCGGTAGATCGGCATGGCGCCGAGGGAGACCGCCGCCTCCAGGGTGATGGCCACCGAGGAGTCGACCCGGGCGAGTTCCTCCAGCGCGAGGCCGAGCGCGAAGTAGTCGCCGCCCATGCCGCCGTACTCCTCGGGGAAGGGCAGGCCGAACAGGCCCATCCGCCCCATCTCGCGGACGATCTCGTACGGGAACTCCTCCCGCTCGTAGAACTCGCCGATCTTCGGCGCCACCACGTCCTGGGCGAACTCGGCGACGGTGCGCCGCAGGTCCTCGTACTCGCTGTTCAGCCGGTGATCGAACACGGTGTTCCTCCTGGGGCCGCCCGGCCGGGGTGGCCGCGGGCGTGAGCGGGGTGACCGGCGTCCGTCCGATGGTGTGACGGTCGCGTGGGGTGGTCGTCTGGAAAGAAGGTCGTCCGAGTGGACGGGGGACGCCGGACGGCGATCCGGGACGGTCAGCCCCGGGCGGCGCCGAGCAGCGCCTGGACGGTGCGGGAGGGGCTCGGGCGGCCGAGGCGCTCGGCCATCCAGCCACTGGTGGCGACCAGCGCGCGCAGGTCCACGCCGGTCCGGACGCCGAGGCCGTGCAGCATCCACACGAGGTCCTCGGTGGCGAGGTTGCCGGTCGCGCTCTTGGCGTACGGGCAGCCGCCCAGGCCGCCGGCCGAGGCGTCGACGGTGGTGACGCCCTCGCGGAGCGCCGCGAGCGTGTTGCTGAGCGCCTGGCCGTAGGTGTCGTGGAAGTGCACCGCGAGCCGCTCGGCCGGCACCCCCGCTGCGGCGAACGCGGCGAGCAGGCCGGCGACCTGCCCCGGGGTGGCCACGCCGATCGTGTCGCCGAGGCTCAGCTCGGTGCAGCCCATCTCCAGCAGCGCGACGCCGTGGCGGACCACCTGGGAGACCGGGACGGGGCCCTCCCACGGGTCGCCGAAGCACATCGAGAGGTAGCCGCGGACCGCGACCCCGGCCGCCGTGGCGCGCTCGACGACCGGGCGGAACATCGCCATCGCCTCGTCCGCCGAGCGGTTGAGGTTGCGGCGCGCGAAGGTCTCGGTGGCACTGGCGAACACCGCGATGTCGGCGGCGTGGTGGGCGAGCGCGCGGTCGAGGCCGCGCTCGTTGGGCACCAGGACGGGCAGGCGCAGCCCGGGGTGGCGCCCGGGCAGGTCGGCCAGCCGGGGTACCAGGTCCTCGGCGTCGGCGAGCTGCGGCACCCACTTGGGGTGGACGAAGCTGGTGGCCTCGACCGTCCGCAGCCCGGCGGCGGCGAGCCTGGCGATGAACTCGGCCTTGACCTCGACGGGCACCAGGGCGCTCTCGTTCTGCAGCCCGTCGCGCGGTCCGACCTCGTGGATCCGGACCTCCTCCGGCAGGCCGGGGGCGCGGACGGGGTCGGGCAGGCCGAGTTCGAGCGCGTCGGGCTCGTGGGCGGGGGAGGCGGTGGTCACGACCGCACCTCCGCCGGGCTCGTGGCGGTCGCGTCCGCGCCGGTGGGGGCGCCCGCGGGAACGTCCGCGCCCTCCTCCGTGGGGGTGACCACGACCAGCAGCTCCTCCATCGCGACGGTGGCCCCGGCGGTGGCGCGGAGCTCGCTCACGACTCCGTCGTGCGGAGCGGAGATCACGTGTTCCATCTTCATGGCCTCCAGGACGAGCAGGGCCTGGCCCTTGCGGACCGCCTCGCCCGTCGCGGTCTTGACGACGGTGACGGTGCCGGGCATCGGGGCGGTGAGGGCGCCGTGGTGGGCGCCGGCCGCGGCGGCGCCCTCGCCGACCGCGTCGTGGCTGTGCAGGGGCCAGGCGTCGCCCTCGACGCCGAGCCAGGTCACCGGGGCGCCGGCGCCCCCGGGGGTGTCGTCGACGGTCAGCGCGAAGGAGGTCTGCAGGCCGTCGACCGTCAGGTGCAGCCGGTCGGCGGTGCGGACCGCCCGGGCCCGGTGGGCCGGGCCGGAGCCGAGTCCGATTTCCACCTCAAGGGTGACATTGCCGGGAATGTCGGTGGCGTCGGCTACGTTGCCGGCAGTGATCGAACGGATGCGCACCGAGACGGGGTCCTGGCCGGGGGCCCGGAGCCGGTGGGTGGTCCAGGCGGGTGCGCCGCCCAGGCGCCAGCCGGAGGGGAGGGAGAAGGGGTCGGTCCAGCCGCCGGAGTCGGCGGCCGGGGTGAGGTCCGCGTGCCGCGCGAGGGCGGCCGCGTAGTAGAGGAGGTGGACGGGTGCGGGATATCCGTCGGTCGCGGCCGGGTCGGCCGGGGCCGCGTGGTCGGTCGGGGAGGTTCGGTCGGCCTGGTCGGCTGCCGAGTCGGTGGCCGTCGCGGGCGAGTGCGGCGAGGCCAGCAGGGCGGGCTGTTGCCGGACGGTCTGTTCCACCAGGCCGGTGTCCAGTCGGCCGGCGACGACGTCGGGGTGGGCGAGCAGTCGCCGCAGGAAGCCGGTGTTGGTGGTGACGCCCAGGATGCGGGTGTCGGCCAGCGCGGCGCGCAGGCGGCGGAGCGCGGTCGGGCGGTCGGGCCCGTACGCGATGACCTTGGCGAGCATCGGGTCGTAGGCACTGGTGATGACGCTTCCGGGGGCGACCCCGGAGTCGACCCGGATGCCCTCGCCCTGCGGCTCGTCGAGCACCAGGATCCGTCCGCCGGTGGGCAGGAAGTCCCGTTCCGGGTCCTCGGCGCAGATGCGGGCCTCGATGGCGTGGCCCAGGAAGGAGATGTCGGACTGACCGAAGGTGAGGCGCTCGCCGGCGGCGACGCGCAGCTGCCACTCGACCAGGTCCAGACGGCGGGGGCGGCCGCCGTCCGGGTCGGCGACGGCGATGGCCAGCTCGGTGACGGGGTGTTCCACCTGGAGACGGGTGTTCATCTCCATGAAGAAGAACTCCCGCACGCCCTCGGGGGAGTCGGGGGCGGGGGAGTCCGGGTCGATGCCGGGGACGATGAACTCCACGGTGCCGGCCCCGGTGTAGCCGCAGGACTCCGCGGCGCGGACGGCCGCGGCTCCCATCGCGGCCCGGGTCTCGGCGTTGAGCAGGACGGAGGGTGCCTCTTCGATCAGTTTCTGGTGGCGGCGCTGGAGGCTGCACTCGCGCTCGCCGAGGTGGACGGTGGTGCCGTGGGCGTCGGCGAGCACCTGCACCTCGATGTGGCGGGGGCGGTCCACCCAGCGCTCCAGGAGCAGGGTGTCGTCGCCGAAGGCCGTCCGGGCGACACGGCGCGCGGCGGCGATCTCGGTCCGCAGTTCGGCCGGGTCCCGCACGAGCCGCATGCCCTTGCCACCGCCGCCGGCGGACGGCTTGAGGAGGACGGGGTAGCCGATCTCGTCCGCGGCGGCGACGAGTTCGTCGTCGGTGGGCGCGGTGGCCCGGCTGCCCGGGACCACCGGGACGCCGGCGGTCCGGACGGCCTCCTTGGCGTTGATCTTGTCACCCATCAGCTCGACCGCACCGGGAGGAGGACCGATGAAGACGAGGCCCGCGTCCGCGCAGGCGCGGGCGAAGGCGGCGTTCTCGGCGAGGAAGCCGTAGCCGGGGTGGACGGCCTGGGCGCCGGTGCGCCGGGCGGCGGCGAGGATCTGGTCGGTCCGCAGGTAGGTCTCGGCGGCCGAGCTGTCGCTGCGGTCGGCCGGGCCGAGCCGGACGGCGACGTCGGCCTCGCGGACGTGCGGGGCGTCGGCGTCGGCGTCGCTGAACACGGCGACCGAGCGCACGCCGAGCCGCCGCAGGGTGCGGATCACCCGGAGGGCGATCTCGCCGCGGTTGGCGACCAGAACTGTGTCGAACATGGGAGGCGTTCCTCCGGGTCGAGGGGGCCGTACGAAGGAGGTGGGGTGGACGGTCCGGGCGCGGGCCCGGGTCCGGGCCCGGGCGATGGGCCCGGCGGCCGGCGTCGGAGGGGTCACACCGGGAGCGGGTGCGCCCCGGGCGGGGAAGGGAGGTGCGGGGCCCCGCCCGGGGAGCGCGGGGTCACATCCGGAAGACGCCGTACGGACCGGGCGGCGGCAGCGGGGAGTTGGCGCAGGCGGTGAGGGCGAGGCCGACCACGGTGCGGGTGTCCATCGGGTCGATCACGCCGTCGTCCCAGAGCCGGGCCGTGGCGTAGTAGGCGTTGCCCTGGCGCTCGTACTGCTCGCGGACGGGTCGCTTGAACTCCTCCTCCGCCTCGGCCGGCCACTCCTCGCCGTGCCCCTCCAACTGGTCACGGCGGACGGTGGCGAGGACGGAGGCCGCCTGCTCGCCGCCCATCACGGAGATCTTCGCGCCCGGCCACATCCACAGGAAGCGAGGTGAGTAGGCCCGGCCGCACATCGAGTAGTTGCCGGCTCCGTACGAGCCGCCGATCACCACCGTCAGCTTCGGGACGCGGGTGCAGGCGACGGCGTTGACCATCTTGGCGCCGTGCTTGGCGATGCCGCCCGCCTCGTACTGCCGGCCGACCATGAAGCCGGTGATGTTCTGCAGGAAGAGGAGGGGGATGCCGCGCTGGTCGCACAACTCGATGAAGTGGGCGCCCTTGACGGCCGATTCGGAGAACAGCACGCCGTTGTTGGCGACGATGCCGACGGGGTGGCCGTGGATCCGGGCGAACCCGGTGACCAGGGTCGCGCCGTACTCGGCCTTGAACTCGGCGAACCGGCTGCCGTCGACCAGCCGGGCGATCACCTCGCGCACGTCGTAGGGCGTGCGCGGGTCCACCGGGACGGCCCCGTACAGGCCGGCCGGGTCGACGGCCGGCGGCTCGACCGCGGCCAGCGGCCACGGCCGCTCCGGGCGCGGGCCCAGGCCGGCCACGATCGTGCGGACGATGGAGAGGGCGTGGGCGTCGTCCTCGGCCAGGTGGTCGGTCACGCCGGAGGTCCGGGAGTGCAGCTCGCCGCCGCCCAGCTCCTCGGCGGTGACCACCTCGCCGGTGGCGGCCTTCACCAGCGGCGGCCCGCCCAGGAAGATCGTGCCCTGGTTGCGGACGATGACGGCCTGGTCGCTCATCGCCGGGACGTACGCGCCGCCCGCCGTGCACGAGCCGAGCACGGCGGCAATCTGCGGGATGCCCGCGGCCGAGAGCCGGGCCTGGTTGTAGAAGATCCGGCCGAAGTGGTCCCGGTCGGGGAACACCTCGTCCTGCATGGGGAGGAACGCGCCGCCGGAGTCCACCAGGTAGATGCAGGGGAGGCGGTTCTCCAGCGCGACCTCCTGGGCGCGCAGGTGCTTCTTCACCGTCATCGGGTAGTACGTGCCGCCCTTGACGGTGGCGTCGTTGGCGACGACCACCACCTCGCGCCCGGCGACCCGGCCGATGCCCGCGATGACGCCGGCCGCGGGCGCGGCGCCCTCGTACATCCCGTCGGCCGCCAGCGGGGCCAGCTCCAGGAAGGGCGAGGCGGGGTCGAGCAGGGTGTCCACGCGGTCGCGGGGGAGCAGCTTGCCGCGCGCGGTGTGCCGGGCGCGGGCCTTGGCACCGCCGCCGAGGGCGGCCGCGCCGAGCTTCTCGCGCAGCTCGGCGACCAGCGCCCGGTGCGCCTCGGTGTTGGACCGGTAGGCCTCGGAGGCCGGGTCGGCGGCCGTGCCGAGCCGGGGCGCGGGGGCGGCGGCCCCGGGCGGTACGGGCCCGGGCGCTGCTACGCCGCCCGCCGCGCCACCACGCGCTGCGCTGCCATGGACGCCGGTGGATACGCCGGCGGTTGAGATGACCATTCCCAAGAGCTCCCTTGCCCTCGGCACCGGGTGGCGGGGTGGCCCGGGTTCCGGTGCGCCCGCTCTCCCTGAAGTTAATTAACGTTAACTTACGCGCCCAGGTTAACGGGCGATAACCCGACTGTCTACGATGGGCGGCATGCCGAACGTCCCCGGAACCACCGCGCTCCCGCGCCGCGACCAGATCCGCCGGGAAGCCGCCCGGCTCTTCGCCGCCCGGGGCTTCCTCGGCGTGGGCGTGGACGAGATCGGCAAGGCCGTCGGCATCAGCGGCCCCGGTCTCTACCGGCACTTCGCCGGGAAGGACGCGATGCTCGCCGACCTGTTGATCGGCATCAGCGAGCGCCTGCTGGAGGAGGGGCGCCGGCGCGCGGGCGGCGGCGACGGCCCGGCCGCCGCGCTGGACGCGCTGATCGGCGGCCACGTCGAGTTCGCCCTCGACGACCGCGACCTGATCACCCTGCACGACCGCGAGCTGCTGAACCTCAAGGAGGAGGACCGCCGCACCGTCCGCCGGCTCCAGCGCGGCTACGTCGAGCTGTGGGTCGACGTGGTCCGGCAGGCCTACCCGGCGCTGGCCGACCCCGCCGCCGAGCCGGTCGCCCGCGCCGCGGTGCACGCCGTCTTCGGCCTGATCAACTCGACCCCGCACAGCCTCGGGCCCAACCCGGCGGCCCAGGCCGATCGCCCCGGCCCCGGCCTCCAGCGCGACGGCATGGCCGCGCTGCTGCACAGCCTCGCCCACGGTGCGTTTTCGGCGGCGGCCGAATCGGCGTCCGCCCACGCCTGAGGCGGCTGTGGCTGGCCCAGGGGTCGACTGCGCCGTCGCCCGAGGCCGCCCGTGGCCGACCGTGCTAGCGGCCGCGACCGGCTCCCGTCCCGCCTCCGGACCTAGGTCCAAAGGACGGCGCCTGGCCGCCCCCTGGCCGGTGGGCGATCGGGGCGGGCGTGGCCGACCCTGGTGACAGTGGGGCCGGTTGGTCCGTCCGGGTGTCCGGGCGGGAATCACCGCAGGCCGCGGGCTGTTGGCCACTCCGCCGGAGCCTGTCGCGAGCGCGCGCCCGGGCGCGCGCCCGACCCGCCCCGCACCCCGGCCCGGCCGGAAACGGCATGGCGGCGTCCCGACGGAATGGTTAGCATCCCTAAATATGCCTGAGACTCACGGATCTACGGTGGAGCAATCCCCGAGCGGCCCACCTGCCCCCGACGCGAAACCGGGACCGACCGCCGCGGCCGGTCCCGAGAGCCTGGTGCCCCCGGCGACCCCGGCCGGCCCGGCGGTCGCGGCGACTCAGCCTGCCCCCACGACCCCCGTAACCCCAGCGCCGACCGGGCCGACCGCGCCGACCGGGCCGACCGCGCCGCCCGCAACGGCGACACCGACCGGGCCGACCGCAACGGCGCCGCCGACCGCCGCGTCCCCCGAGGCCGGCGGCTGGCTGCGCCGCCTGATCGGCTACTGCCTGCGGTCCCGGCGCAGCCTGCTGCTCGCCTTCGGTGCCTCGCTCGTCGGCATGGCCGTCACCTCGCTCGTGCCGCTGGTCACCAAGCTGATCATCGACGACGTCATCACCACGCACTCCCGCTCGCTCGGCCCCTGGGCGGTCGTCCTGCTGCTCGCCGCCGTCGTGGTCTTCGGCTGCACGCAGGTCCGCCGCTACTACGGCGGTCAGCTCGCGCTCGACGTCCAGCACGACCTGCGCAGCGACCTGTTCCGTTCGCTCGGCCGGCTCGACGGCCACCGCCAGGACCGGCTGGACACCGGCCAGGTGGTCGGCCGCGCCACGTCGGACCTCCAGCTGGTCAACGGGCTGCTCTCGATGCTGCCGATGATGACCGGCTACCTGCTGATGTTCGTCATGTCGGCGGCCGTGATGGTCTGGCTCTCCCCGCCGCTCACCCTGATCGCCCTCGTGATGGCCCCCGCCCTCTGGTGGGTCACCGTGCTCAGCCGCAAGCGCCTGTTCCCCTCGACCTGGGCGGCCCAGCAGGAGGCCGCGGCCGTCGCCGGCGTCGTGGACGAGGCGATCGGCGGGGTCCGCGTGGTCAAGGGCTTCGGCCAGGAGGCGCAGGAGCTGGACAAGCTGGAGGTCGCCTCCCGCAACCTCTTCGCCGCCCGCCTGCGCTCGATCCGGCTCAACGCCCGCTACAACCCGGCGATGCAGGCGATCCCGGCGCTCGCCCAGGTCGCGGTGCTGGCCTTCGGTGGCTGGCTGGCCGTGGACGGGCGGGTCTCGCTCGGCACCTTCGTCGCCTTCTCCACGTACGTCGCCCAGATGACCGGCCCGGTGCGGATGCTCACCATGGTCATCACGGTCGGCCAGCAGGCCCGGGCCGGCGTCGAGCGCGTCCTCCAGCTGATCGACGAGCGCCCGCTGGTCCAGGAGCGCCCGGACGCGGTGGCCCTCGACCTCACCGTCGCCGCCCCCGAAGGTGCCCCCGGCGCCGCCGCGCACCGGGACGCCGCCGGTACTGCGACCGGTACTGCGACGGTCGGCCCGCGCACGCCCGGCGTGGCGCTGCAGTTCGACCGGGTCGAGTTCCGCTACGACCCCGAGCACCCCGTGCCCGTCCTGCACGGCCTGGACCTGACCCTCGCCCCCGGCGAGACCCTGGCCCTCGTCGGCGCCTCCGGCTCCGGCAAGTCGACGGTGGCCCAACTGGTGCCCCGGTTCTACGACCCGGCGGCCGGCGCCATCCGCCTGTACGGCCACGACCTGCGCGACCTCACTCTCGACTCGGTCCGCTCGGCCGTCGGCATCGTCCCCGAGGAGAGCTTCCTCTTCTCCGAGACGGTCCGCACCAACATCGCGTACGGCCGGCCCGATGCCACCGACGAACAGGTCGTCGCCGCCGCGCGCGCCGCGCAGGCCGACGAGTTCGTCCGCGCGCTGCCGGACGGCTACGACACCAAGGTCGGCGAGCAGGGCCTCACCCTCTCCGGCGGCCAGCGCCAGCGAATAGCCCTCGCCCGCGCGATCCTCACCGACCCGCGGATCCTCCTGCTGGACGACGCGACGTCCGCGGTCGACCCGCAGGTCGAGGCGGAGATTCACGACGCACTGCGCTCGGTGATGACCGGCCGCACCACGCTGCTGATCGCCCACCGCCGCTCGACCCTCCAACTCGCCGACCGGATCGCCGTGCTGGACCGCGGCCGGCTGCTGGACATCGGCACCCACGAGGAACTGGAGGCCCGATGTCCCCAGTACCGGGCCCTGATCACCGACCCGGAGGCCGGCCGCACACCCGGCCGGACCGCGCCCGGGGCCACACCTGAGCCCGAGCGCGACCCCGCAACGGACACTGTCCCCACAGCGGCCGCCGTACCCGGTACCGTGCCCGACACCGCGCCCGACAACCAAGCGGCCCCAACGCCCGGCCCCACCTCCGAGCTCCCCACCCCCGAGCTCCCCACCCCCGAGCTCCCCACTCCCGCCCTGACCAAGGCGGCCCGCACCGCCGAGCCCGACCTGCTGGCCAAGGTCGCCGCGCTCCCGCCCGCCGGCGACACCCCGGCGATACCGCGCGCCGAGGCCGAGGCCGGCGACCCGGACTTCTCCCTCCGGCGGATGCTGCGCCCCTTCCGGGCCCCGCTCGCCCTGGCCCTGCTGCTGGTCGCCCTGGACGCGGGCGCCGCGCTGGTGCTGCCGGTCCTGATCCGGCACGGCATCGACCAGGGCGTGAGCAAGACCCTGATGTCCGGGGTCGCCGTGGCCTCGGTGGCCGCCCTGGTGGTCGTCCTGCTGGACTGGCTGGTGCAGAGCGCCGAGAACCGGGTCAGCGGACGCACCGGCGAGCGCGTGCTCTACACCCTCCGCCTCAAGATCTTCGCCCACCTCAACCGGCTCGGCCTGGACTACTACGAGCGCGAGCTGTCCGGCCGGATCATGACCAGGATGACCACCGACCTCGACTCGCTGACGTCCTTCCTGCAGACCGGGGTCGTCACCGCCGTGGTCAGCCTGCTGACCTTCGCCGGCATCTTCGCCGCCCTGCTGATCATCGACGCGGGCCTGGCCCTGGTGGTCTTCGCGGTGCTGCCGCTGCTGGTGATCGCCACACTGGTGTTCCGCCGGAAGTCCCGGGACCAGTACGAGATCTCCCGGGACCTGATCAGCACCGTCAACGCCGACCTCCAGGAGAACGTGGCCGGCATGCGGATCGTCCAGGCGTTCCGCCGCCTGGACGCCAACACCGACCGCTTCGTCGCCCGGGGCGTCGCCTACCGGGAGGCGCGGGTCCGGGCGCAGCTCTACATCTCGCTCTACTTCCCGTTCGTCCAGTTCCTGTCCAGCGTGGCCGCCGCGCTGGTGCTGATCGTGGGCGCGGCCCGGGTCGACGCGGGCACCCTGACGGTCGGCGCGCTCGTCGCCTACCTCCTCTACATCGACCTGTTCTTCGCGCCGGTGAACCAGCTCTCCCAGGTGTTCGACGGCTACCAGCAGGCGGCGGTCGGCCTCGGCCGGATCCGGGAGCTGCTGCGCACGCCGACGACCACCGCCGTCGCGGCCGAGCCGGTGCCGGTCGAGAAGGGGTTGCGCGGCGAGATCTCCTTCGAGGGCGTCGGCTTCGCCTACAACGGCGGTGCGGACGGTTCCCCGGACGTCCTCACCGGGGTGGACCTGCACATACCCGCCGGTCAGACGGTGGCGCTGGTCGGCGAGACGGGGGCCGGCAAGTCGACGCTGGTGAAGCTGGTCGCCCGTTTCTACGACGCGACCGAGGGCACCGTCCGGGTCGACGGGGTCGACCTCACCCGGTACGACCTCGCGCAGTACCGCCACCGGCTCGGCGTCGTGCCGCAGGAGGCGTACCTGTTCGCGGGCACGGTGCGGGAGGCGATCGCCTACGGCCGGCCGGAGGCCACGGCGGCCGAGGTGGAGGCGGCGGCGCGGGCGGTCGGCGCGCACGAGATGATCGTCCGCTTGTCGGGCGGGTACGACCACGAGGTCACGGGCCGGGGGCGAAACCTTTCGGCAGGTCAGCGCCAGCTGATCGCGCTGGCCCGGGCCGAACTGGTCGACCCGGACATCCTGCTGCTCGACGAGGCCACCGCAGCGCTCGACCTGGCCACCGAGGCCGCCGTGAACAGCGCCGCCGACCGGCTCAGCGGCGGACGGACCACCCTGGTGATCGCCCACCGGCTGACCACCGCCGAACGCGCCGACCGGGTCGTCGTCCTCGACCACGGCCGGGTGGTCGAGGACGGCACGCACGCCGGACTCCTCGCCCTCGACGGGGCGTACGCGCGGCTCTGGCGTGCGTTCATCGCGGACGGGCACCACGACGCGGCCTCCGCCGTCGGGGAGACCGTCGCCGCCGGGTGACCAAGAGCCCGGGGCGGGGGGCCCCCCCCGCGCGCCCCCGCGGGGTTGGGGGCGGGGGCTTATAAACAGCAGACCCGGCCGACGACAAACCAAGGGTATCTATAGGGGGGGGGC